>JADFWK010000023.1 GCA_015223015.1 Pseudomonadota bacterium | reverse complement strand
CATTCTGAGTGATCCCGCCAGGCGGGAGAGCGAAGAATCTACGATTTGTGGGCAGATACTAGATTCTTCGTCGCTTCGCTCCTAATACCTGTCCTCGATCGAAGCGAAGGAATGACAAAGTGTCGTTGTAGGCATAATCCAAAAAAAAGATACCCATACCCTGGACTTTGACGTTACCCTTCTATCGCAAGGGCCTCAGAAGATCTTGGTGCTATAATCAATGACTATATGCTAATGAGTGAGTTTCTTTCAAGCAAAAAATGGATTAAGCGGGTGGTGAATTGGAAGGATATCGGGCACCTGTAATCTTACACTGATCACGCCGAACGGTTGCCCGATAGGTCAGAGGAGAAAGCAGACGCGCTCAGTGAAATTATCTGAGGCATACTTTCCTGACCTGTTGAATATCGGTCAGTCCCAGAAAAACCTTTCTGATTCCGTCCTGCATGAGGGTGGTCATTCCGTCTCTGATGCCTTGGTCTCTCAATACCTCCACTGGAGCCTTGCTCTGAATGAGTGACTTCACTTCATCTGTGGCTTCGAGCAGTTCTATGATACTTGCTCTTCCTTTGTAGCCCGTGTTATTACATTGGTCGCATCCGCATGCTCGATAGAGGGTCAGGTCATCCCGATATGGAGACCCGAGAGCATCAAAATCACCAGTATAACTTCTTACAAGACCATCATATTCTTGGCGGCTGGGGTGGTAGGGCTCTTTACAATCATTGCACAGGGTTCTTAGGAGCCGTTGGGCTAGAATGCCTATCAGTGCATCTGAAAAATTGAAGGGGTCCATGCCAATGTCCAGGAGTCTGATGATGGTTTCTGGGGCACTGTTTGTATGGAGTGTGGTGAGTACCACATGACCAGTTAGTGATGCCTCAACAGCTATTGCAGCGGTCTCATGGTCCCGTATTTCCCCAACCATAATGACATCCGGGTCGGCTCTCAGGAAGGCACGCATAGCAGCGGCAAAATCAAAGCCTATCCTGGGGGATACCTGCACCTGTCGCAGGCCCCGCTGGGTGATTTCAACAGGATCTTCGGCTGTCCAGATCTTAGTCTCGGGCCTGTTGAGGTAGCCCAGAGCAGCATGAAGTGTTGTGGTCTTGCCGCTCCCGGTAGGGCCAACGACCAGAATGATGCCATATGCTTTCTGGACCATGCTCAGGAAGAGGTCATAGTCTCTTTTATTCATGCCTATCTCGTCTAAGGGCATGGTTTCGCCACTTGCGAGGATTCGCAGCACAACGTCTTCCTCTCTACCTGCCGTGGGGACGGTGGCTACCCGCAGCTCGACGTCCAGTGGTGAAAATTTTTTCAAGCTTATTTTCCCGTCCTGCGGTTTTCTCCGCTCAGTTATGTCCAGGTCAGCCATGATTTTTACCCTGGAAACAATGGCCTGTTTGTAATTGTAAGGAATGGTTTGGTAGAGCTGGCAGTTTCCGTCAACTCTGAATCTGATCTCGGCCCCTGCTTTGCCCGGATAAGGTTCTATGTGAATATCGGAACAGTTTTTGGTGTAGGCATCCTTTATGATCTTGTTGACGAGCTGAACGATAGTGTTATCATTTTCAGTAAGGAGATCGGCGCTGTCTTCAGGTCCATCCGTATCTGGCGCTTCCAGTTTTCCGAGAAGTTCATCGATTGATCCCTCCTCATGTTCAGCAGGGGTTCCGTAGAAGTAGTCCAGAAACTGGATGATGTCTTCTTTCAGACCAACGGCAAGCTCGTAATGTTCTGCTGGGATCAGTGATTTTATGCTATCGATTTTGTCTAACTGTTGGGGATCATCTACGAGTACCCTGACCGTGCCGTCTTCTCTGGCCAGGGGCACCCAGAGATTACTCCTCAGATAGACTGGCTTCAGTTTTGATAAGAGGTCTTGTGGGATCGGGTAATTGGGGTCGAAAGGGACGTACTGGCAATTGTAGTAATCGGCAAGGGATCGTCCGACTTCCTCTTTTTTGGCCTTCATTTTGTTGATAATGATGGATTCAATGGTAGAGCTTTTGGTTCGGGCTATCTCCGTGACCTTCTGCAATTCCTTTTCGGTGATGATATGATTCCTGATCAGGTAGTTGAACTTGGTCTGTTTCGCTCTCCTTTTAGAAAGTTTGTTTTGATTGTAAAAGGCGATTCCCAAGATCTTGGCCATTTCCACAGCAGAATTTTGGTCTTCAAGGATGAAACGACCGCCATTTTTCTTGTTGATGAGCTGGAGTACACCGATAACATACTTTTTGAAAAAGATAGGAACGCTTAATATCTGCTTTGTGACATAATTGTGATTTGTATCCCAGCTTCTGTCAAAGGAGATATCCTTATTGATCATGGCCAGTTGATGCCGATCATAAGCATTTGCAATGTTGGTTATATGGGCAGTGTTGGCGGTGTACCCCGCAATGCTGTTATTATTGATAGGGACTCGGATTTCCTTGGGGATATCCCCAACCTTAAACCGGGAGAAGATTTCCTTTGTTTTTCCATCCACCACATAAATGGTGGTCCGATCGGCATCAAATAAACTCAAGATGCTGTCTTTGAGGCTGATTAAAATCTCATCGATATCCTTGGCTGCATGAATCTGATTGGCAATATCATGAAGGGCCTTGTAATAGAGCAATCTCTGTTTTTCTTTGTTGGGGTCCTCTTGTGCTTTTAAGTCTTTTTTCATGCCCTCGCTCCTGACTCGGTGTTCTCTTTACCCTTATCGGTTTGCTCCAGTTAACACTTTAGGAGGAAATGTTGGCTTTCGTTCGGAATACTATTGGGCAACAGCCTGATGATATATGTCTGAGAAGAATTGCATTCTTAGGAAAAAATGCAGGGTGGAATGATAGGGGTGTGTCAATCTGAGTTCATAGGAGGTTTTCTCTGTTCTTGTGAGAACTGGTGGTTTGCGAGCGATCAGGATCCTGCCGCATGAGAATCTTTCTGCTTTTTTCGATAGACTCCTCTGCTAAGGAGAATACTGAGCTCATAAAGGGTGATGATAGGCAGTGCCATCATTAGTTGGGTAGCAACATCCGGCGGGGTTAGGATTGCAGACAAGACAAATGAACCCAAGATGGCAAACTTGCGGTATTTTTTCATCGACTCTGGCGTGATTAGGCCGATCTTGGTCAAGAAGAGGACGGCAACAGGCATTTCAAAAACCAAACCAAATGCCAAAAGTAGCCTAATGGCAAATGAGAAATACTGCTTTACAGACGGAAGTGCCTGGATGTCTTCAGTTGCAAAACCTATAAAAAACTTAAAACCATAAGGAAAAACAACAAAGTAACCAAACAAAGAGCCGACAACGAAGAGGATGGTGGAAAACACGACAAAAGGGACAACATATCCTTTTTCTCTCCGGTAGAGGGCAGGTGCTACAAACATCCAGAGCTCATAGAAGATGACAGGTAAAGCTAAGATAATACCAGCAATGAGGGCTACCTTGATATAGGCGATAAACATCTCGGGGAGGCTGGTAAAGATAAGTGTGCTCTCGTCAGGAAGAACTTTGGTTAGGGGCAGAATGAGATAAGAGAAGAGATGTTTGGAAAAGATATAGGAAATAGCAAATCCGGCACCTACAGCTATTGCACAAACGATTAGTCTTTTTCTGAGCTCATCTAAATGGGCCAAGAATGGCTGTTTTTCATCGGTCATCCTCTTTTTTCTCCGTAACTTTCTCCGTAACCCTATCGCTGTTTTCCTCTTTACTAGTTTCCGGTGTTACCGGGTCTTTGGGTTTTGTTTCCTCTTCTGTTTCGGATACGTCTAGTAGACCGCTCACAGAGTCGGCCAAATCCTCCTTCACCCCTTTAAGTTCGTCCTCAACGTCGTCCATATCGAGATTTGCCTTTAACTGGTCGGTTGCTTTTCTGAACTCGGCTAACCCCTTACCGAGGGCTCTGGCCAGGTCAGGCAACTTCTTTGGTCCGATAATAATCAAGGCAATCACAAAAATAATGATCAATTCAGGCATGCCTATGCCGAACATAAGTGGTCTCCTGTTTAAAATCCGCTGATAATTGTCTCCTCCAGCAACACCGACGGTGCACCGAGCCTCCCAAAGAATCTCAGATCATTTTCCACCTCCTGTGATGAGCGGAAATGATTCATGTGACCCTTTTTAATTTCCAAAGATATTATCTTTTTCCGAGAGAAAAAAATCTCAAATTCCACTCCTGGCCACTTGTTCAGGCGATCAATTATGATTTCTGCTATCTCTGCCTTTTCCATGGGAAATGCTCAGTTCATTTTTGAAGGGAGTTTGTTGTTTGAAGATCTGCCAGGCTCACTACCGTATTGGTTTGTTCATTATTGCTGGGTTTCAGCGGAAACTCATCACCAGATCAAAGGAACCATGTATTATCATCTTTGCAGGTTAGCTGTTACTTGTTCTTCATTTGAATACACACAACAAACACTAGTCAGTTTTGCTTGGATATACGACAAAGGGTTTGAGACCCTCTCTATCAGCCAGTCTTTTGGCATACTTTTTCGCCTCCCGTATGGTATAGAATGGACCACAGCGAACCCTATAAAAGGTCTCACCATTAATCAGTGTTTGATAATAGTAAGCTTGATAGCCCAAGCTGCTCAATCTCTTCACCATTTGTTCGGTTTTCTCTTTGTCTTTGAGTGCAATTACCTGAACGCTATAGTGGTGTGAGTCCTCTTCTCCTTGCCAGACCTGTGTCTGCTTTCTTTTCCTGTCGGGCTCTTTCACAGAGACCTGTGAGGTTATCTCTTCCTTGGCCCTCTCTTTTTTGTTAACGAGTTGATCATAGAAGGTAAGTTCTTCTTCTTTGATCGGCTCTACGTGATCAGTCGTTTTCTTTTCCTTAACCTCCACAACCGTTTCCTTGGTTCGGGAAAAGGTATCAAAGGCTATTGGCAGGAAGTTCCTGCCAACAATAACACCTAAGCAAAATACCCAGGCTAGAACAAAGATCAGACCGAAGCAAAACAAAAAGAGAGAACCGATAGTTGGTCGAAACGTGTATCTCTTCTTTATCTTTTTTGAAGAGGATTTTTTGTTAGCCATTGTCTTCAATCACATTATTTCAGGCGCACTGAGGCCCAAGAGGTTAAGGCCATTTTTGATGAGAATCTTTACCCCTAAAGATAAGCAGAGCCTCGCCTGGCTTAAGGCCCTATCGTTACTGATGACCCTGTGTTTATTGTAGTATCTATGAAAGCTGCCGGCTAGCTCTATTAGATAATAGGTGAGCCTGTGGGGTTCTGAGGTAGATGCAATCTCCTCGATGAGGGACGGAAATTCGCTCATTTTTCTGATGAGGGCTATTTCTTCATCTAACACCAGTTTTTCGAGGCATGGACCAGGGTCTTCAGGAAGATTGATGCTCGCCTCAGCTGCCTTCCTAAAGATGCTGCAGATTCGGGCGTGAGCATATTGGACATAGTATACGGGATTTTCACTATCCTTCCTTTTGACCAGATCCATATCAAAATCAAGTGGGGAGTTATGGTCTTTGCTCAAAAAGACAAATCGTACTGCATCAACGCCAACGTCATCTACAAGTTCTTTTAACGCGACATACCTACCTGATCTCTTTGACATCTTTACTTCGGTTCCGCCTTCCCAAAGCTTGACCAATTGGATCAGGAGGACCTCCAGCCAACCCTGGGGAATTCCTTGTGCCATGAGAGCAGCCTGAACCCTGTTTACATAGCCGTGATGATCTGCCCCCCAGATGTTTATTACCTTCTTAAACCCCCTTTCCCATTTATCAAGATGGTATGATATATCCGAAGCGAAATAGGTAAATTCACCATCTTTCTTGCGAAGGACCCGGTCTTTGTCGTCACCAAAAGGGGTGGTTTTAATCCATAGTGCTCCACCCTCTTCAAAAAGCAGGCCCCTCTTTTCAATCAATTTGATTGTCTGATCGATTTTACCTGATGAGTAGAGATCTGTTTCCTTATACCAGAGGTCAAAATTCACTCTGAAATCAGCAAGGTCTTCCTTGAGCTCCTTGAGCATCTTATCTTTTCCCAGTTCAGATAATAAATCTATTGCCTCATCAACTGAGAGATTTTCAAGGTCTTGTTTCTGAGCAATATCAAGGGCCAACTCCTCAATGTAATCACCTCGATAACCATCTTCAGGGAAGGGATAGGATGGATCAGAGAACTGCCTCCACCTGCTATAAATGGATTTGCCAAGGAGCTTGATCTGTAGGCCTGCATCATTAATATAGAATTCCCTCCTGGCATCATAACCACAAAAACTTAGGATTCGGCATAGTGTATCCCCTAAGGCTGCTCCACGACCATGGCCGAGATGGAGGGGGCCAGTAGGATTAGCACTTACAAACTCTACCATGATTTTTTCCCCTTTTCCGAGGGAGCTCCGACCATAATCATCCCCGAGCTCAGCAACCTGGATAAGGAGACTATGCCATTGTTCTCTTGCTACAAAAAAATTTATAAAACCGGCACCACCCATCTCGGCCTTTAAGATGAAATGATCATGATCCATCAAATGCTGGATAATGATCTCAGCTATTTTGTGGGGTGAGTTCTTTTGTTCTCCAGCAAGGGTCATTGCCAGGTTAGTGGCGAAATGTCCATGATCGGGGTTATGAGGAACCTCAATAACAAACTCCGGGATGGGTGCTTGTTTAAGATACCCCTCCCTGAAACAGAGATCCAAGGTATCTTTAAGAATTGTACTTAACTTCTTTTTCATAAACATATTCCCGTGTGTTTCTGCTTCCGAGGGAGCAAAAGATCTCATACGAGATCGTATTGGCCCAGCGGGCCATATCGTCAGCGGTGATCCTATTTCCTTTATCCTCACCCAAGAAAAGTACCTTGTCTCCCTTTTTTATGTCTTTGATTGAGGTTACATCAGCAATTGTCAGGTTCATACATACCCTGCCAATAATCGTTGCCTTTTCGCCGTGAATCAATACCTGCCCCGTATTGCTCATAGCTCTGCTGAGGCCATCACCGTACCCTGCTGATATTATGGCTATCTTTTTGGCACCATCCGTGTAAAAGGTTCGGCCATAGCTAATTGGGGTTCCACCCCTAACCTCCCTCACCTGCACAACAGAGGAGTAAAATGTCATGAGGTGCTCCAAGGCCGGGGGATCTGCGAAGTCTGGACACGGAAGCCCACCATAGAGCATAATACCTGGCCTCACCAGATCAAAATGGGCTTCTTTATACCCGATGATACCTGCACTGTTTGCCAGAGTATTCATGGTAAGCTCAAGCCCAAGTCTTCTACCGACAGAAATGGCTTCCTTGAAATGCTTGATCTGAGTCTCGGTAAAGAGCGTATCCTCTTGATCAGCAGCAGAGAGGTGAGAGAAGAGGCCTTGAATTTTGATCCTCTTTAGGCTCAGAACCTGTTCAAGAAAAGGTCCCGTTTCTTTGAAGTCGATGCCGAGCCTCCCCATCCCTGTATCAATCTTTACATAAATACTGGTTGCTCTCCCGCTCTTTTTGCCCTCCTCTGAGATCAACCGCGCAGAGTCCACATCGAAGACAACCGGAGTCAAGCTGTAATCAACGACCTTCTTTGCCTCTTCAGATGTGCTTATTCCCAGTAACAATACGACTGGTATTTTTATTCCCTCGGCCCTCAGTTTTATAGCTTCAGGGATATAGTCCACTCCCAGAGATTCTATCTGTAATTTCTCTAATTCCCGTGCAACCTGAACCAGTCCATGGCCATATCCATCTGCTTTAACCATCCCCATGATTCTGGTCTGTTTCCCTACGAATTCCCGCACCTTTAATAGGTTATGCTGTAAGGCCGAAAGGTTAATTCTTACTGTGTTAGGTAACGAATTCATAATAACCAATTAAGTTAGCCCATAACAAATCTAATTTCAAGGACTATGTAGAAGCCAACCAAGAACTTAGCTCCGCTCCGCTCCGCAATTGGAATGTTGGAATACTGGAAATTTGGAATACTGGGTTCTGGTGAAATGAAAAAATGGGCTATTGGGGAAATTCCTCTTGGCATGGAGCTAAAAATGTTCACAAATGAGGAAATTCCTTATTAAAATCAACATTCCAATATTCCACCATTCCATTATTCCCTGGCCCAGACCTGGTTTATGACTTAGTGGGCTGATTCTATGGTCTCGGACCGGCCTACATGCTTTACAGGATCACCCAATCCCGTCGCACCAGGGCAGGCCAAGTGTGAGGCAAAAGCATCAAGCCTCAATAAACCCTTTTAATTTCAGTAAGTTGTAGAAATTCCGAGACGTTTAATTAGCTATGCGGATGGTCCAGGCTTGCAATACTGGTTAGGTAGTGATCCAAGGTGTGAGATATGAGAGGCCCCTTTAGGCGTCTATATAACCCAAGATCTTAACATTTATCCGCCAGACTTCGGGCGGATTAATGTCAAGTTTATGCGGTAAAATGAAATCACGATTCTATAGGGACTTCGAAATTCCAAATCCGAATATCTAAACCCTAAATGGTTCGACAAGCTCACCACCCTGAGCGAAGTCGAAGGGCAAATTCCAAATTCAAATGTTCTAAATCCAAAACCATT
>JADFWK010000177.1 GCA_015223015.1 Pseudomonadota bacterium | reverse complement strand
TGAAACCCGAGCCAATTCTCGACCTCTGAGGTCTCTCGCACCTGACCTCCGAAATCCTTGGTGATAATGGCGAGGTTCATCATCTTTCGGGCAGCATAAACCGCCGCACTCATAGCCGCTGGACCTCCTCCTAGGATGAGGAGATCATAGGTAATCTCCGGATCCGGCTGATTTGCTTCCTCCAATAGTGAGGTATCCAGAGAGAAAGAAGGAAAGTCCATGCTGTTGCCTCCCAAATCTATTTGTCAATACACCTAATGCTTCACGTGTTCCATTGGACTTAATAGTAGGTCAGGCGCCTGTGCTTTTTACCCTCCCCAGGGCATCTTGGAATAGGTTTCGGAAAGCTTATCACGATATTCCCTGAAGAATCTTTCATGTTCCTTTTCCCAATTTGAGAGCATCATCAAGGCTTCCCTGGCTTTGCCCTCGGTCTTTTGGGCCATATTTCTGTAGAAATCGCTCAGATCTTTCTCGATAAGCCATGCGGTGTTGAAAACAGTAACATCGGGGATCATCGAACCTTCGATACATTGCTGGAGAAATTCTGTTTTCTCCCGTGCATCAAAATAGTCGGTGGGCTCGAGAACCATTTCTCTTATCTCTGTTGGTTTGATTTCCTCCCCCGCTTTCAGATCCTTGAGTATTTGATTAATGAAAAGGATATGCCTTTGTTCCTCCTCTATCAATCGCTTAAAGGCACTGATGGCTGCTCCCATGCCCATCCGCTCCAAAGAGTGTTCAAAGAATGCCTTCCCGGTCTCTTCCTGGTTGAGGGCATATTCAAAGATCTTTATCAGGTTTTCATTCTTTGACATAATGTCTCCTCGTTGATTCTTATTATATCTAACCAACGCATTCCCGGGATGAAGAAAAAGGCTTATAGCTTTTCTCGATTATCAGCCCCTTTATACGCCAACAACCTCTTTAAGCTCCGGGATTTCCTCCCTCAGCATCTTCTCTATACCCATCTTGAGGGTCATCTGGCTCATGGGGCATCCTGCGCAAGCCCCCGTTAATCTTACCTTTACCACGCCATCAGGAGTGACCTCTATCAACTCCACATCTCCGCCATCTGCGTTAAGCGATGGCCTTAGTTTACCTAATGAAACTTCTACTCTTTCTTTCATGGTCTCTTCCATTTTTTTGCCTCCTTTTTTTGGTCGTAAATTTATCTGCAAACTTTCTTATAGTACTACTATTTATTGTTTTGCCACAAAGGCACTAAGACACAAACAATTGAAAATTTACAATTGGAATTGGTGCCTTTGTGCCTTGGTGGCTGAGTAAATATCGATTACCCTTTCTTATCGCTTTCCTTTTTCAGACACTCCGAGCATATTCCATAAAGATAGGCCTGCACTTCTTCAATCTTACACCCATTTATGCTATCTCGTGCGATTATTGGGCACGTCCGCGGGTAATCAAACTCCATGCCCAGTATTTTTCCGCACTTTTTGCACAGCAGATGATGATGAATATCAGGATTAGGATCGAAACAAGCTTTACCCCTCTTTCTTATTGAGAGTTCCTGTATCTCACCAAGCTCTTTCAACAGCTCCAAAGCAGAATACACTGTTGCCAGTGACATAGTCGGGTATTTCGCCTGAAGAACCCTGTGGATCTCATCTGCGGTTGGGTGGCCCTTACTCTTGCTCAGGAACTCCGCAATTGCCATCCTCTGAGGGGTAAGGCTTACACCCTTATCTTTTAACCGTTCAAATATATCCTTCATCATAACTCCTCAACAAAAAATAAGATAAAATTAGTTTTTGTCAAGAAAAAAAATAAAAAAATAATAGTTATATTTCTCTTTGCTCTATAATTTTAGAATGAGTTCAGCCCAATGGCGATTTTTGCAGCACTTTATTCCGGCATGATTTGCTTGAGGATTCTCACCACTTCCTCATCAGGGATATCCACCACGTTCTCACCTAATTGTCCACTCATACAAATCTAACTTTAATGTGAAATGCTAGTATGTTAATTATTGCGGGCTGATCCCTCAAGAGCTCCACGGTACAGGGGTAAGCGAATCTTAAAGGTTGTTCCCTTACCTTTCTCGCTTTTAAGAAAAAACGAACTGCCGCCGTGATCTTCAATAATCCTCTTTGAGATACACAAACCGAGGCCTGTTCCATGCTTTTTGGTGGTGAAAAAGGGAGCAAAGACCTTATCCCTGTCCTGTTCTGAAATCCCACAACCCTCGTCTTTTACCATGATCTCCACCTGGCCCCCTGACAACCTGCTCTGAATCAAGATTTTACCCCCGCGCTCCATGGCCTCGATCGCATTCTTCACCAGATTCAAAAAAACCTGCTCTAATCTGCCCCTGTCTCCTGAAACAGTAAGCGCTCTTTCATCTAAGGTGACCTCTGTTTGTATGTTTTGCCTTTCACACTCCTCCTGTACCAGTGAAAAGACCTTCTCGAGCAGTTCTCTTATATCTACCGGTTCTGAAACGATAGTTCTAACCTGGTGAAACTCCTTGAGGTCTGCAAGCAATCGCTCTAACCGCCTGATCTCCTCAGTGATAATGTTCAGCTTTTTCAGGTTCTTCTCATCATCCGTTTCCTTCGTGAGCTGTTGGGCAAATCCACCGATCATCATCAGCGGATTCTTTATCTCATGGGTGATCTCTGCCACCATTTGACCCAGAGCAGCTAACCGCTCCGATTGCATGACTTGTTCCTGAAGTTCCTGGGTTTTCGTCAAGTCCCTAACAATACCGGTAAAGAAAAGTTGCTCCTCCACCTCAGTGACAGAAAATGAAATGGATGCGGGAAAGGTTTCACCGTTTTTCCTGCTTGCCACCATCTCTGCAGCATGTCCAATGCGTCCGGGAATCCTGGTCTTCACATAGCGGGCTACCGCCTCCCGGTGGTTTCTGCTACAGGTAGGGGTCATAATCACATCAAGATCGTGGCCAATGATCTCTTTTCGACCGTAGCCGAAAATCTTCTCCGCTGCCTTATTGAAGAATAAGACCCTATGGTTTTGGTCTATAGTAACAAAGGCCTCATTCGTGTTCTCAACGGCATGCTTCAGGATCATGAGTTCCCGGTTTTCATCCTCTTTGCTGCCCGTGTTCCCCATAATAAGACTTCCCATGATTGAGGTTTTCTAACCTCTTTTTCTCTTTCTAGATCTCATCTTTTGCTGCCCATCAAAAGACACCGGGACAGACATTGAGTCACAACCAGAGGCGGCTAAAGGGATATCTACTGGTGCTTCAAATCCTCACTTGCCTGGACCAGTTCCTTCCCCGCCTGATATGCCTCTTGTAAATATTCAGGGTGTTTCAGCACATCGCCCTCGAAATCTAAACTCCGATACAGGAGGGATCGCCAGAGTTGCACCTCAAGTACATCGAAAAAATACCGGACGGTAAGAAGGGTTCCGTCAAAGAGCTTTTTACCTTTGGTGGCCCCCACTGAAATGAAGAGCCCTTTCCGCCGAGGTCCTCCTTGTCCGCGCACTGCCCTTTCCAGCCAGTATCGCTTTACCCACAGAGATTGACAGCGATCCATAAGGATCTTGGTATGGGCACTTACCGTGTAAAAAAATATGGGTGAAGCCAGCATGAGCCCCTGACACGATAAGAGCTTATCATAAATGCTCTGGAAGTCATCCTGGATAACGCACCGACCGTTTTTTTTACACCCATAAATCTCAAGACACGGAGACATATTCAGATCGCGGAGGACTACCTCTTCCACCTCAGCTCCCGCTTCTCTTGCGCCTTGAACGGCCTCCTTGAGCAACAGAAAGGTATTTCCCTTACGACGGGGGCTTCCATAGATAGAAAGAATATGCAATATTTCACCCTCCATGGTTACAGAGGCTAGCTACTCTTGATAGAATGAGGCACAGAGCCGTGCAATTTCAGGGGCAGCATACCTGCCCGTTAAATTTATGGAAGAAAGGAACGGTTCTGCTGGGGCCCAAGTCTATTAAGGCCCTGCATGAACCATAGGTGAATACAGGTCAAAATCCTCGAACTGTTCCATATTATTTTTTTCTATTTCAAGAAGTTTGTAATGACCCATCTCCATGGTGGCCACATACTCTATTGTCTTTTTGAGCCTGGGATTATCTTGATACAACTTGGCGAGTTCATTATAAAAGTCATATGCTGCCATCTCTGTATTCATCGCCATTGAAAACACTTCACTAATAGGCATCATTTCACCAGTAATGGCTATTTCTGGTAAGGGCACCGGTGATTTTTCAGGAATTTGTAATTCCTTGTTCACAAACTTCTCTTTATAAACTCCTTCAATTATTCTTTGGTGTTTCTCTTCTTCAGAGGCTAGAAAGTTCAATTTATCCTTGAGTAATGCATTCTTCACTCTACCAGCTATCTGCTGATAAACCTCCTTGCTGTCTATTTCGCTCCTGAGCGCCGCTAAAAGAAGAGTATGTTCATCAAATTTGCTCAAATCCATGTGGGTACCTCCTTTTCTAGTTATTCCTCATTAAAACAGTCAGACAATAGCCAATGGCAATAGAGCCCGAGACTGTAAGTATGGTCAATATCCCTACGTAAGCCCACCCAAAGTAGGCGATCATTACCGGCAAAAGAAATGGTTTGACAGCCCTGTTGTACAGGAATATGGCTATTGGACCGTCCCCAGCTCCCTTTTCCCTGACCTCCTTTAGCAAAGGGTACCACGCATACACGGGCCCCATGGAGATAATCCCGGCCACCACTGAAAAGATGATGCCCTTGACACCAGCGCCTTTGCCAAGAAACCTGGCAATCTGGGCAGGTTTCACAAAAAGATTCAGAACCAACATCACGATAAACACGCAAGCCAAGGGCTGGAGCAATTTCAGAAAAACAGTGCCACTGCTCCCCAGAGCTAGCAATGCCTTGTCAGGTAGTATGGCAAAAATTATCCCGTAAGTGGCCAGAACAAGAACTGGAAAAAGCGCCATGCCTTTGAGAGATTTTATGTTCTTTGATTTTTGAGCACCCCTTTTGTTCAAACAACTCACCCCGTGACAAGGCTAAAGATGACTACCGTAAGGATAGAAATAGGTAGAGAAACAATAAAGCAGATGGCGTTTCTGAAAAGTGCAAATCTCTTGCCCAGTGCTGCAATCTCAGCAGGCAACTGCACTACCCCCACAGTCACCCAGGTGACAATGAGGGCGGTAACGGCAAAAAGGCTAACCCCATGTTTCAAAAACTCCCCCCCAATCACATAGCTATTAATGGGATTTCCGGCAAGAATACTACCAAAGCACGCCCCCCAAAGCGTGTCCAGCGCCGCATTACCTGAGAATATTGAGATTAGAACAGCTTTTGAAACGACCGTGTTCAACAAACCTATGAGTAGAACGACACCTATCATTACCGGCAATAGGGTTGTAAATTGTCTGACAGAACTTCTCATTGCGCGGATGAGAGCAACCCTATCAATTTTGCCATCGCCGGACCTGCGATCAGCATCAGCTTCCAAGGGCTTCGGTAGATCCCCCTTCTTGCATTTTTCTACAGCCTCTCCCACCGTGCCGCTGACACCAGTCACGACCTCTATGCCGTTCGACATGAGATGACCACGGGCAACAGGACTACAATAGCCAGTCAGGACTGCTTGGACATCTTTGCTGATAGCGAGTACAACCGCCTGCACACCCGCTCCCCGTTTCCCTGAGCCGCCTGGGGAAGTAACCGCCTCAAACTCACCGGTATCCAGATCAACGATCACCATATACGGGGACATCCCAAACCTGTGTGCTACTCTTGCTTGAAAGTCGCTACCCTCAGCTGCAATCGCTATCTTCATAGGTGACCCCTCAATAGGTACAAAAAGGCTTACCCCATGGATACACCATCCCATACCCATTAATGAAGCTGCCCGCAGCCCCGCAAGCGGGATCTCCGCTTTGCTCCGACAAGCTGCGGGGTATCAAATCGGAATTCGCCGAAGCCAACCCGCCTTCGCTGTTCAAGCTTCGGCGCGTTCGCCCC
>JADFWK010000176.1 GCA_015223015.1 Pseudomonadota bacterium | reverse complement strand
GCGAATCAGATTACCGGCATATCGGGATTGTTCTTTGCGCCCCTCGGAGATCGCTGGGGATACCGGGTCATGTTACTGGCCGGGCTGGGTCTGGTTTCATTAGTATGGGGGTTGCGAGGTTGGCGGCCCCAGGCAAGCAAGGAGAAGGCAGAATAAAAAGATTAGAAGGTATCAATTGGTTGGCAATAGAGATAATTATGCAGGTGAAATGCAGGCAAAGAGGTCTGTGATATCGTTACAATCCTCCAAGGTCTGGATGACCGCAATGGCCTTTTGTATCTGATTTTGGTGAAGGATTGAACGGGTGTTTCTCTTAAACTTGTCTATAAGCTCTGTATCGGTCATTTGATGATCGAGTGCAAGCCCCTTCTTTGAGTAGGTTTTTCTGGCTGGGCCTGTGCCGGTTACTACCTCAACATCAGGCCTTTGGCCGGCCTCATCGTCAAGATCTGTAATGACTTTAACTTTGCTGGTAAATTCAGCGATGCCCTGGTGTGTGAAAATTTCCGGCATCTGCCAAGACGGGCCTATTTCAATACGGTGAGCGGCAATGGAGAAAATATAAGGGACACTGAACTGAAGGCCGACGTGAGTCTCTATCTGAGTGGTTTGCCATGCAGGGAGTTCGGCCAGGAGATTGAGTTTCACTATTACCTCTGTTATATCATCAGGGTTCAGGTCATACTGGGAGATAATGCTGTGGAAATGGGCAAGGGTGTTCTGCATAGCACCACAACAGGGGAAGGTCTTATAAAATATCCTCTCAGGGAAATACCAGACCTGACCCAATCCTTCTGTAATATACTCAGGCTTCCATCCATCGCAGCCAAAGGCCCTCCAGAAGCCATAGTCACTGTCCAAAACCTGGGTATCTCCAGTGTAACCCATGTGCGCAGAGAGGATTGCGAGCACCTGTGCCTGTGACAAGAATCCTGCCGAGAGATATTTGCCCATGGAGACAGGAACAGTCGTGGCGAATTTCGTGAGCATGGGAACAGGGGCAACGTAGCCTGCTATTCCCATGGCATGAGCAATTTGGTCTGCAGACAACCCGAGCAGCCTGCCCCCAGCCGCTGCTCCGGCAAAGGAACAGAGGCCATACCCAGGTGTGGGGAGAGACATTACCATTCCTCTTTCTGGCAGTTCGACTGCGAACCGGCGGCCAAAGATCAGACTGGAGCCTATTCGTGTTGCCAGCTCATGAGCCACAGCCGTAGCGATGATTAACTCCTTTCCTGAGACTCTCTTCGTTTCTCCAATGGCTAATGGAGCTGGCAGTACATAAGGGGTGGCGTGGTCGGGCGGGGAAAGGAGTGCCTCGTAATCCAAGGCATTTATCAGTTCGCCTGCAGCAAAAGCAGATGAGGCGCCTGATACCTTATCGCCTGTCCCCAGGATGGTTGCCTCTGCTGGGCCCCCGAGTGAATGCGCCAGGTCTATGGCAATTTTTCCCTTTTGTGTCCTCACGCCACCGATGGCGCACCCCATGGTATCAAGAAGGAGCCTCTTGGTCTCTCGTACTGCATATGGTGGCAGATCCTCATAATCTGTTTTGGCTGCGAAGTCAGCAATATCCTTGGTTACGTGCATAGTTATTCCTCTAAGGCAACTCTATTTTGTCCTCACCGTCCATCTTCTCTTACTACCGCGTCTCGATACTCACCTCTTCCGTAAGGGTTCACCCCTGCCCGACGCCTGGCCCGTCCGCCGTAATACTATGGATGGCGGGCAGGCGGGCTTTCAGTGAACCTTGAACCATTGAACCCGTGAACGGCTACCCTCTTCCTTACTCTGTCCAGGTCTAATAAGCTCTGCCACAAAACTGCCCACCACTACCTTACTCTTTACCTTAACAGGGATGCGTCTGCTATCTGCCGTGACCCATATCTTTAGTTTCGCATGGGGGCTTTTCTGGAATACCCCGCCGATATGCTTGGGGTCAGGCTCCACGAGATAGGTATCGTAGGTTCCACTCACCACGGTAATGGTTTCTCGTTTGATCACCGTTGCCTTGCCCATGACACACTTTTTTCCATCGGCAACGGGGGCTTGGATCACCAAGTTTTCGGCGAGGTCATAGCGGCGAAAGGCATAAAAAATGGACAGGGGGTCAAAAGAGCCTGGCACCAGGGAGATGGGTGATGCCTTTTGTCCGTTGTTAGAATACTGGGCCTCTTGTTTTTCCCAGTTAAAGGTCACCACTATGTCTCTGGTGGTTTTCCCCCTGTTCTGCTTCCTATAGAGCACGGTGTGGGTCATCTGGGTATCGGTATAGGAATCGATGCGGGCGCGGACCTTGTAAAAGAGATCGATGAGGGGATAGGTTCGTGCCGTCATTACAAAGTGATAGGCCCTCACACCATCTATGGTTTCTATGGGGAGCACCTGGAGAACGGCCTCTCCAGCTGGAATAAAGCTCCACCGGACCTGAAAGGTAAGTCTTTCACCAGGGGAAAAGGGCAAGGACTTCATGGTGGCGCTCGTTATTCCGGCACAGTATAGGGTGATCAGGAGTGCTATGGTAACGAGGAGAGCAATCAGAGATAGTAGCGGTCTGCTGTGATCTCTGTACAAAGCTGGTGCATTCACGGGTGGCGCCTCAGTGGTCTCAGGTTATGGTCGTGTGAGGTGGTATCATAGCAAATGTTAAGGGGTGAGGCGAGGTATTTGTAAGAGCACAAGCTTGTGATTGGAACGCGGCTGTGGTAGTCTGCGTAACCGTGAAGAAAGATAGTACCAGGCCGAAAGAACCGAGGAGAGCCTCCACCGTTATCCTGATACGGGAGGAGGGTGGGGTGCTCCAGGTCTTTCTCCTCGAGCGGAGTGGTGGAAGTGGCTCTTTCCCTGGCAATTACGTCTTTCCTGGAGGCACCATAGATCCCGGAGACGGGAACTCTGAGCTGTGGAAGGCACATGTGGACATGGACCCCAAGGAGGTTCCCCGACGGCTTGGTGGAGGACTGAGCGAGGAAGAGGTCTTTGCCTTTGGCGTTGCAGCCATCCGCGAGACCTTTGAGGAGGCCGGAGTACTTTTGGCCTACAGGAGTGAGCAGACCAAGGGTGATCTGGAGCGGGTATGTGAATGGCGCATGAGCACCACTGGGCTTCACAAGGACTGGGCCCGGGAGTTGGTGGTGTCTGAAGGGTGGACCCTAGCGTTTACTATGCTCGCACGGTGGGCACACTGGATTACCCCTGAACTTATGCCGTACCGCTTCGATACCCGATTCTTAATGGCTTTTATGCCCCGGGGACAGGAATGCGTTCCGGACACCCGTGAGACCAAACAGGGGATTTGGATCAGCCCTGAAGAGGGGCTTGCCGGTAACCTTAAAGGTGAGATTCCTTTGAGCCCCCCTACCCTAATTACCCTCCATGAGCTTTTGCAATATCCGGATATCGGTAAGCTGAAAAAAGAGGTTCAATCCCGACCATGGGGGGAGGCCCTCCTGCCCCGTTTGATCCCGCACTCACAGGGACCGGTTATCCTCGAGCCGTGGGACCCCATGTATCACGAGGAAATCGAGATCGATCCTGAAAGGTTGGCCGACTGCATACTGCCCCCAGGAGAGCCCTTCTCGAGGGTATGGCTTCATAAGGGAATCTGGAAGCCAGTGGGGGTCTGACAGAAACCGTGCGAGAGACATCTTGGGGGAGAAGAGCAGAAGTGAGACTCACTGCTTCTGATATTTCCCCGGGAAGGCCTCATGGATATGTCCTTTGCCTTTCTTTCTCAAGTCAGTAGCGGCTTTGAAGATGTGATTGAAACGGTGTTTCAGTTCGTAAAACCCGTGCCACCAGGCGTAATCAGGGGCCATCATGGCAGCACCCATTCGAGCACGACGACCCTCGTGGTGCCAGAGTTCATAGAATTCCCATTCGAGATCTTCATCAAAATAGTCCTGCCTTGAAAGCAATCCCTCCTCATAGAGGGAATCGATCAATATTTTGACCGGCTTAAAGTAGATCTCATTGTAGTTGAAGACTACACGGTCCAGATTTGAGAAGTGATCATCGGTCCACGCCTGGGAATGGCACTGGAGGCAGATGCTCTTCATTCTTTCGCGTTCCACCTTCCAGTCTGTTTCAGCAGGAAACGGCTTAAATTCGCTTGGCCTGACTGTTAAGGGAGCCTGGGTTTCCCAGGAAAGCCTCTGCGTGACATCATGGGTTCTGGGT
>JADFWK010000175.1 GCA_015223015.1 Pseudomonadota bacterium | reverse complement strand
GGGCATAATCCAAAAAAAAGATACCCATACCCTGCAAGAAGCTTAAAACTCAATAGGTTAGGTTTCACTATGACGTGGCCCTGCCCTAAGGGTGAGTTTTGACATCGCCTGGAGCGAGCCTTAGATTTATCAAGAAACGTTTTAGACCAAGTGAAAAGGGATTTCGGCAACGGCCCGAGAGAGAACTCACCACAGATGACATCGTTGTTGTTATTAGTGGAATTCAGCGCTCAGTACTGAACTGATACGTCCCGAGTGAAACCACAGAACATTTTTTGACAAACAACCTCGAACAGAAAGAGAAAAAATGACTCAAGAGGTAAAAAAGATTGTACTGGCCTACTCCGGTGGCTTAGACACAGCTGAAATGAAACGATTTAGTCCCCTCATTGACGATGATGTATACGGATGGCTAGATCCATCTCTGTGTATTGAGCGGAGAAATATTCATGGGGGCACCGGGTCAGAGACAGTTAAAAATGCACTAAACAATGCAAAACAAGAGCTAAAGACATGACCAAAAGAAATGTGTTGTGGCTCCTCCTTGTTCTGGTACTACTTCTCGTATTATTAGCAGGCTGCGGTAGAAAAGGGCCACCTTCCCTGCCCCAAAAGCCCTCTTCGTCAATCCCTATCGAACAGAAGGCCGAGCTTTGGTGCCTTATGCTGGACTGGAATAATGGAGGGATCGATTAGTGGGTCATAGAGGATCTTGGTGTTTTCAATCGTCTGTATTGCTCCAAAGCCCCCTTATTCCATCGTTTTAGATAGGTGTATAGGTCGATGGCGAGTAACAGCCGATGAGTTTCCGCCACGGGCGGATAAAACTTTCAACCCGTTTAACGGATTTATATGGAGGTCACGTTGATGAAAGGGCTGCCTGATATGGGTAATTTGCTAAAGAAGGCGCAAGAGCTTCAGGAGAAGATGGCAAAATTACAAGAAGAGTTAGGTGAAAAGACGGTTGAGGCATCCGCCGGAGGCGGAATGGTTACCGTTGTAGCAAATGGAAAACAGGAAATCGTTTCGATAAAGATTGATCCCGAGGTAGTGGATCCGGATGATGTTGAAATGTTAGAAGATCTTGTTTTGGCCGCAGTCAACGATGCATTGTCTCAAGCAAAACAAATGGTCAGTGAGGAGATGACCCAGTTGACCGGTGGAGTCAAGATACCAGGCATAATATAGAGTTTGAATTATGGCAGTTTATCCTCCATCACTCGGAAGATTAATCGAACAATTCAGTAAATTTCCCGGCATTGGAAAAAAATCAGCAGAGAGATTAGCCCTCTACGTTTTGAGAAGTCCAAAGGAACTCGCAGAGGGACTGGCACAGAGCCTCCTGGACGTAAAAGAAAAGATCAAATTCTGCTCTGTCTGCTTCAATCTTACTGATACTGACCCATGCCCCATTTGCACCGATCAAAGAAGGGCAAACGGCATTCTGTGCGTTATAGAAGGGCCTGGAGACCAATTGGCCATTGAGAAATCAGAGGCCTTTAGGGGCAAATACCATATCCTTCAAGGAGTTCTTTCCCCTTTAGACGGTATTGGCGTTGAAGATCTGCGCATATCTGAGCTTGTGTCACGGCTGAAAAAGGAAGACATCAGAGAGATTATACTAGCCCTCAATCCAACCGTAGAAGGAGAGGCTACAGCTTCCTATCTTACTGATTTTCTGAAAGGAAGGGGTTTAAGCATTACAAGAATTGCCTTGGGTATTCCCCTGGGCGGCGACCTCAAATATATAGATAGCATGACCTTGAAACGATCCCTAGACAACCGATCCCCCTGCGATTCATGATCCCCAAATCAGCTCTCTCAAAACTTACTCATATCGTTGGTGAGAAGAATATCCTCATCAAGACAGAAGATCTGCTCCCATACTCCCACGATGGAACTCAACACCAATTTATGCCTGATGTGGTAGCTTTTCCCAAAGATGCAGGGGAGATATCCCGAATCTTGCAGCTCGCCAATAGGGAGCGCTTTCCCGTTGTACCCCGGGGAGCTGGAAGTGGTATGAGTGGTGGCGCCCTTGCTGTCCGAGGTGGGTTGGTAGTTGCAATGGACAGATTCAACCGGATTCTTCTGATCGATGAAGATAATTTGATAGCAAAGGTGGAGCCAGGCGTAATAACCGGCCATCTGCAGGAAGAGGTGGAAAAACGGGGCCTGTTTTATCCGCCTGATCCGGCGAGCCTGAATGTTTCAACCATAGGGGGTAACGTAGCCGAGTGTGCCGGCGGTTTAAGGGCGGTAAAATATGGGGTAACAAGGGACTATGTGCTTGCCCTAAAAGTGGTGCTGCCAACGGGTGAAATTCTCACCACGGGGGTGCAGACCGCTAAAGGCGTTGTGGGCTATGATCTTACCAGACTTATGGTGGGCTCAGAGGGCACCCTGGCAATCATTACAGAGATTACCCTCAGGCTTATCCCAAAACCTGCCATGAAAAAAACGATGCTGGTTGTTTTTCCTGACATATTGTCTGCTGCACGGTGCGTATCTATGATCATCAGGGAAAAGATTGTCCCAACGACCATCGAGTTCATGGATAGCCTATCAGTTGAGTGTGTTAGAGACCAGCTTAACCTTGACCTCCCAAAAGGTGATGTGACTCTCCTCTTGATAGAACTGGATGGGGATCAAGTCCTGATAGATAGAGATGTAAGGAAAATAGAGGCGCTCTGCCAGAAAATGGGAGCAGTTGAATTTCGCCTTGCCAGGGATAAAGGGGAGGCAGAGGATCTCTGGAAGGCACGGAGGAATTTATCACCATCCCTTCTACAATTAAGACCTCACAAGACTAACCAGGATGTGGTTGTTCCGAGGAGCTGCCTTGCCGATTTTGTTACACGCCTTTCGGATATCGGGCGGAAACATGATTTACCTATTCCTTCATTTGGACATGCTGGAGACGGGAACATCCATGTAAATATCATGTTCAATAGAGACGATAAGGATGAAGCAGTAAAAGCAGATAAGGCCTTGAAAGAGATACTCAAGCTTGTCATTCATCTTAAAGGCACAATCTCAGGTGAACACGGAGTGGGAATAAGCAAGAAACCGTACATTGGTATGGAGATATCACAGACAGGTTTGAAACTTATGAGCAGAATAAAGAGCGCTTTTGATCCAAATGGGATCCTGAACCCTGGTAAAATCTTCGATGTGAACTAAAAAATTCTCTATTTCAATAGCATCCTTGGATCAGATGATTCTATAAACGGAAATGGCTTATAGCTCCAAAACCTGCTCAAAAAATCTCGACAAGTGTTGCACCAGGTCCTATATTTGGTGTATAAGAACGTCGTAAATAAGGATCTGACATGCCTATATTTGAATATCACTGCACGGAGTGTGACAAGGATTTCGAAATCTTGGTATTCGGTAACGAAGAGGTATCTTGCCCTACCTGCAAAGGCAATAAGATTAAGAAACTCCTTTCTGCCTTTTCCCACAAGAGCGATAGTGAGTTCTCAAGTTCACATGGCTCTTCATGCAGCACGTGTAGCGCCACAACCTGTAGTACTTGTGGTAGTTAGTAAAGAGTTTAGGTGTGATTGAGTTCCTTAATCCATCACAAGCTCATCTGCCCGCGCTACCAACGTAAGGACGATAATCTCTACAGAGATGCAGTGAGCGTTTCTGTTCACTGCGTCATAACCTACGATATCGTGTAAGGAGGTATTATGGATGTCAAGGAAATTACACTCGAGGAATTAAACACCGAGAAATTCATCGCGGAAAAGGTACAGGAGATCTCCTCCGCAGTTGATGATGGCGTTGCTATCAATGCCCTTTCTGGAGGTGTTGACTCGGCAGTTGTCACCATGCTCGCTCATCGGGCATTGGGTGACAGGGTCAAAACCTATTTTGTTGACAGCGGTCTGATGAGGGAAAAAGAGCCTGAAGACATTGTTTCTGTGTTTAAAGATCTAGGGGTACTTGTTGAACTGATCAATGCCCAGGAAACCTTTTTTGATGCCTTAAAAGGTCAAACTGATCCGGAAGACAAACGCCAGGCAATTACCCGGTCATTTTATAGAGATGTCTTTGCCCAGTTAGTGAGAGAAACAGGTGCAAAGCATCTGCTACAAGGCACTAACTACACGGATATCGAGGAAACTGTTGCCGGGATCAAACGGCAGCACAATATCCTTGAGCAGCTTGGAATAAACCCAGAAGAAGCTTATGGTTACCGAGTAATAGAACCCTTGATTCAACTACGGAAATCTTCAATCAGAAAGCTGGGTAAAGCCCTGGGATTACCAGAAGAGACCTACAGTCGACCTCCTTTTCCAGGACCAGCCCTAGCCGCCAGGGTAATCGGTGAGGTCACGCCCGAAAGAGCAAGGTTGGTGAGAAGTGCCACGACAATTGTTGAGGAAGAACTCTCTCAGAGTGGAGCATTTCAGTATCTGGCTATTCTCCACGAGGACAAGGTTACTGGAATCCGTGACGGAAGGCGAGATTACGGTTTTCAGATAGAGGTTAGATGCTGGGAGAGCACGGATGCGAAAATAGGGTCACCAACAAGACTTCCATATGAGGTCCTTGATCGATTGGCGAATAGAATCACCACCGAGGTGCCCGGCGTCGTGAGTGTCACCTATAACATAACCAGAAAACCACCATCCACTATCGAAGCTGTCTAATTGCCGGGGATGATTTCATATCCGGAATTGATAGCAGCCAAGAGAGGTTAACAAGGCAGAACCCTTAGTGGCTCTGCCTCTATCATCTACCACACCTCTTATTCTCTCCTGTTTCTCCCACTCCTTGGATCTTTTCCGGTCCTCCGGTCAATTCCGGTCCTCCGGTCAATTCCGGTCCTTTGATCCTTTCCCCTCTTTTGATCCTTGACCCTTCGCCTCTCTTTCCTTTCAACGATGTGTTCAAGCCGATGATTGAACTCAGATTTATCTGCACTATGATGGGCTCGCCTATGACAGCTCGGGCAGAGGCCGATAACCCACCATGGGTCATCCGGTCCACCATCACACAAACGCCGCATATGGTGGGCTTCAAGGTAGGGCCGACCTGAACTGGTCCTGAAAGGGCCGTTCTTTCCGCACGCCTCGCACACACCATTGGCTCGTCTCAACGCATAGACTCTTATGGCCTTACTTCTCGATCTCGCAAGAGCTCTTCTTTCTGAAGGACTGTTTTTTGACATATAAGAGGCGGTTGCCTGCTTTCGAAGCTTTACGAGAGGCTCCTTCCACATCCGTTCATATTCATCGTCCGCTTCAACTGCACCATCCAAGGCATCAGCAGATGTCAGCTCAAACACTATTACCCGACGGTCATTGCCATCGATGTCCGGCCCTCGCACTTCACGAAACCCTGTGCAGACCATTTCACCTACATAGCTAACATTACCTTTGCTGTCATTCTCAAAAAGGTGAATATCTTTACCATTCGCTGTGTGCTCGAGGATTGCCCAGTTTCCCCGCTCAAATGCCATATCCCCCTGTTGACCGACACCAGTGTAAAGATAAAATCCCTCTTCAGACCACCCATGATTATAGCCATATTGCTGTCCCTGGCTTCCGGTAAAGAGCATGATAAAATTTTGGCCGGAAGGCGTGCTTATTCCGCCCTGCCGTTGGCCACCGAACAGTTCATGGAGGTCACGGCGCCTGTATATTTCTCCTGCAACAAACATGTATCATACCCTCATAATTACCCGTTTCGGTTTGTCTGGTCACACAAAGTGCTTCGGAAACTTTGGGTCAGCTTGACTCCTTAAGCCAGGTATCATATCAGAGGCAAATTAGTCAACTTCAATAAAAGTAATATCAATAATGCAAATTTGTAATTAGGCTTCGAACAATTTTCTTGATTTCAAAAAAGGGCAACTCAGAAAGGAGCACAAGATGATCCTGCCATTAACCGGTCTTAATTTCGGAACAGAAGAAGAGACCTCATGACCATCCTAGACCCTTCTCGGTTATGTGCAATGCAAACAATAAAGTGCTGTGCTTAACATATGTTGCAAGAATCATGCAAAATCAGGCCATTAAAAATTGCATTACATCTCAACCAGTTACGCAACCTTCCAGAAACCTCACATTGTTATATGTAATAAAATACCAGGTTTTTGAGAAATGAGATTCTACTTTTTTGGTAAACTTTTACATACCTCCTCAAACATGGAAGTTACTAAAATCAATTTTTGCTCACTGCCTACAGCCACAGCTATTCAGGATTCATTAGATTTGACGTGAGATCAATATAAGGTCATCTATAATAGCCATTGAAAGCAAATCACCAAGATGCTAAATGTGGATACCATTCACTTAATATTTGCTCCCGCAAGGTAGCCGGCTCAATAGATTGACACCTTTTAATTCAAAGGAGATTAAAGATGGAGAATCTGGTGAAATTAGATGTTATCGAAGGAATTGCAAGGGTGACACTGAACCGGCCCAAGGTCTTTAATGCATTCGGCCTGACCATGATTCAGAATCTGGCAGAGAAACTTATCGGTCTTGCTATGGACAAACGCGTGCGCGGAGTAATCATTACCGGACAGGGCAAAGCCTTCTGTGCCGGGGCAGACCTGAAATGGGTTTCTGATTTTGGAAGAAGTTACGGTGAGGCCTTCCACGAGCTGGCGGCCCGTTACCATCAGGCCATCCTTGAAATACGTCGCATGCCTAAACCGGTGGTGGCGGCCATTAATGGGATTGCTGCAGGAGGCGGTTTTTCCATTGCTTTGGCATGCGATTTTAGGGTCATAGAGGCATCTGCTGTTTTGCGGCAGGCATACACCTCGAACGGGTTGAGTATCGACGGCGGAGGTACATTCACCTTACCTAGATTGGTTGGGCTGGCAAAAGCCACGGAGATTGCAGCCTTCGACCGCCCGATTTCCGCTGAACAGGCCCTATCGTGGGGCCTTGTAACAGAGGTGGTGGAAGATGGTCGAGCAGCACAAAGGGCCATTGAATTGATTGAAGAAATGAAAACCATTGCGCTATCCTCTTTTGCGGCTTGCAAAAAACTGATAAATGATTCCTTTAACACCTCTTTTGAGACCCAACTCGAAGAGGAGCGTGAAACTTTGTCGTGGTCCGCTGACCACCCCAATGGACGTGAGGGTATTGCGGCCTTTTTGGAGAAAAGAAAACCACGATATGCCTAGTTTTTGGAAACCCCTCCCCTTCCCAAGACCACTCCCAAATATTGTCTAGGAGAGAAACGGGATAAGGTGAGAGCGCACAAAAATCCCCAAAATGTGGCTTTTTCCTTGACAATACATCGCGTTGTTCCTAAACTCATTATGTTTAATTTTTTCCCAGTCTCATTTATGGGGGGCTCTTTCGGTGCAGGCAATCACAGGGTTCTTCCAAGCGTTCCTCCTAACATTACATTTCCACATGACAAAAATCATTACCAATCGCCAACAGTCTTTTTGAGGTGACGTGTGCCCAAGACAGGGGAATTGAACAGAATAAAAATCACTACACTTGCAGAAGATAGTGTACTTTACGAATCCCCTTACTTGGGGCAGCATGGTATCTCCTTTCTCGTTACCGCGGAAAGAGATGGTACCATAAAAAATGTCCTTGTTGATGTTGCACAAAATCCTTCCGCTCTCCTCGAAAATGCCAACATGATGGATATTTCTTTATCGTGCATCGATGCGATTGTTCTGACGCATTGTCACTATGACCATACTCAGGGTCTAGTAAAAGTACTCAGGGAAATCGGGAAAAAAGACCTTCCTGTCATTGCCCATCCCGATATTTTTCGTCTGAATTTTATTAGCAATCCCTATTTGAGACACGTTGGAGTTATGAATGAGGATAAACAGGCAAATATTGAAGATTCAGGTGGTACCCTTTATTTAACCAGAGATCCTTTGGAAATAATGCCAGGGCTTATTACAACCGGACAAGTCGAACGGGCAACTGATTTTGAAGAGGTGGGCATGAGCCTCTCAACTGTAGAAAACGACCAGGTTAAGCCAGATCCGATGCTTGATGACATATCTCTTGTTGCAAATATTAAAGGAAAGGGGGTGGTTATTGTCACAGGATGCAGTCATGCCGGGATTGTGAATATTACCAAACAGGCGGTCAAGTTGACCAAAACAGAGAAGATCCATGGAATCATTGGCGGTTTACACCTCATTGAGGCTATAGGAGCTGCTGAGATCAGGATCAAAAAGACTGCCCAGGTGCTCAAACAATTTGATCCAGACTGGGTCTATGCCGGTCATTGCACAGGTTTTAAAGCGCAAGTAGAGCTCTACAATACCTTTAAGGATCGCTTTTCGCCTTTACACACCGGAATGATTGTTGAGGTACCATAAACAAAAACTCCAGGCATTTCTTTAGAAAGGAGGAAGAGTCATATGGCAAACGGAAAAAAACATTTGAGGCAGGAACTTGGTATTCTCAGTGTAACCTCGATCACTGCTGGTATTGTCATCGGCGCTGGTGTATTCATTATCACCGGCATTGCAGCAAAATATGCAGGTGCCTATACCTATGTATCTTATGCCATCGGAGCTGTTCCGGTTTTACTAGTTGGTTTGAGCACCATTATGCTTAATCTCATGTATCCTGTGGAAGGCGGGGAGAGCTATGTCTATCCTACACGAGTTGTATCGCACTATGCAGGATTTTTATCTGGATGGGCAATGTGGATGGCGCTCATAGGTCCTGTGGCAATTACGGCAAAGGCCTTTATCATGTATGTGAATGCGCTTCCGGGGCTTGAGACAAAACTCAATATTGTTGCAGGGGCGGTTATCGTTACCGTTGTATTCTTTATTATTAACTGGCTGGGGATTAGAACCGTTAAGGTAATTCAAAACATCCTGTTTCTTTTCATGGTTGCCGGCCTGGCGATCTACATTATTCTCAGCCTGCCGCATTTGAATGCTGAATACATAAGCATGGCTGCGCCCAAGGGATTTTCAGGAATTTGGAAAGGGGCATCCCTCCTTATCTTCGCCTATGCTGGACTGACCCTGGCTGCCGATCTGGGTGAAGAAGCCAAGAACCCGGCCCGAACAATCACATGGGGAGTTAGCCTGGGTATTGTTGTGCCAGCAATCCTGTACGTTGCCTCCGCATTCGTGTCAACGGGTGTTATTCCCTGGACCGATTTCGCTGGATCTGATGCTCCTTATGCAACGGTTGCCGGCAAATATATGGGGACTTTTGGGGTGACCTTCGTTATCCTGGTTGCATGGGCTGCCATTTTATCCTCTCATAATGCCGAACAAACCGTTGGAACACGAATCCTTTTTGGAACATCCCGCGACAAGATACTTCCCAAGGCGTTTACCGTTATCAATAAATTCGGGGTACCGAGTAATGCTTTGATTCTTACGGCCGCCATGACAGTTTTTCTCATTATTTCAGGAACGATACAATTGGTAGCCGAAATCGTTGTGGCTATGTTCCTTTATAACTGGATCATAACCCACGTCGCGGTTCTCATGGCACCAAAAACGCAGTCTGAACTCTTCGAAAAGGCACCCTTCAAGCTGAACGGATGGAAGGCCATAGTACCTGTGGCAGGTATCATTATCTCTGTTGCCCTGCTGATCTACCAAGGTCCCAAGGCCCTGCTCTATTCGGCTATATGGCTGGCAGTTGGCAGTATCTTCTATTTCACGGGCTACCACTCCAAAAAAGAGGAAGT
>JADFWK010000174.1 GCA_015223015.1 Pseudomonadota bacterium | reverse complement strand
GTGCTGTCTTTTCGGTACTTATCAGTGGGGGAAGCCGCAGGTCTCCCGCTCTGAAGGAGCGGGGGACAATGCGGAGGGGGCAAGTATCCCCCACTAGTAAGTAGCTGAAAAGACCAACCCGGGAGCCTCGGAGCTAACGAAAAGCCCCTCCCTCGGGGTAAAAGTCTGGAGTTATACAAAGCTTTCAGCATATCTACGGAGCTAAAGCAATAATCAAATATGAAAAACCGATTTTCCATCTTTAAAGTCACCTGTATGGGGAGGTCTCATTATGTATCAATACGGGACAAAAGAGTGGGATGAAGCGTATGCAACATTAGTTGAGGAAAGAAGAAGAGGAGAATCAGAACCTTTTATCCTGGGTACCCCGGAATGGGTTTCTGAATTTGAAAAAAAGATTCAAGGGGATGACCGATACAAGGAGGTTGCCAAAAAATGGGAGGGCTCAGTTGTTCTGGTTTTTAAGGCAGATCCCCAGGCCGGTTTGGAGAACGACCTTTTTGTGTTCATGGATCTCTGGCATGGTGAATGCCACTCGGTCAGACTCGTGCCCGGTGAAATAGGTCGAAGCGGAGAGTATGTTCTTGAAGCAGAGTATGACAGATGGAAGAGAACAATGAAAAGGGAGCTTAATGTCGTCAAGGAGCTGGCCACTCGCAAACTGAAATTGGTTCCCTTTGAATTCAAAAAAGCAGCAAAACTAACGGCAGCTGCCCAAGCAGCCATCAGATTGGTAGATCTGTCCGGTGAGGTGGGAACGAGATTCCCTGACGAGTTGGAACCAGGGCTTGTTGACCCATTTAAGGCCCTTCTCAAGGAATTAAGAGCGAACTTTGGCATTTAACACAAGGAGGATCTCATTCCCCTTGTTTCCATTCCACATCCCTTTGATGCGCTTAACAGGAAAGAGCACCATTGCAAACTGGAGGTGAATAAATGTTCGGATTGATGGGTAAGCTTTTACGGGTAAATTTAACAGAAGGAAGCATTCTGCAAGAAGAAATACCCGAAGAAAAGGCAAAAAAATTTTTAGGTGGCCGGGGGTTAGGCACAAAGTACCTATTTGACGAACTCACACCAGGAATAGATCCCCTGGGGCCCGAAAACAAGCTCATCTTCATGACCGGTCTTTTGACCGGAACCCCTTCTCCAAGTGCCAGCCGTTATAGTGTTGTTACGAAATCTCCCCTGACCAATATTTGGGCCCAGTCCAGCTCAGGCGGCCGGTGGGGAGTTGACCTTAAACAATCGGGCTTCGACGGCATTATTTTCGAAGGCATTTCTGAAAGGCCAGTGTATCTCACCATAGATGATGAAAAGGCTGAACTTCGTGATGCCACCGATCTTTGGGGCAAGAATGTTTCAGAAACCACTCAGCTCCTTAAAGAAAGATTGGGCGACACATTCAATGTTGCCAGTATTGGAACAGCCGGAGAAAACCTGGTGAAATACGCTGCAATCATGAATGACCTCCATCGGGCAGCCGGGCGATGCGGCGTGGGGGCTGTGATGGGCTCCAAAAGATTGAAAGCAATAGCAGTACGAGGAACGAAAAAAATCAAGATTGCTCACGAAAAGGCCTTTCAAGAAGTTGCTAATAAACAATTTGAGCTTCTTGGTGAATCCATGTTAGGTGCCGGTCTACAGGCATATGGAACAACACTAGTTTTGGATATGGTCAATGTCTGTGGAGGTCTGCCAACCAGAAACTGGCAAACCGGAGTCTGCTCATTTGCCGAGGAGATAAACGGAGAAGCCTTGAGTGAAAAGGTCCTGGTGAGTCCTGTGGGCTGTTTCGCCTGCCCAATCAAATGTGGCCGAAATTCAGAAATTAGAAAAGGCCCTTATGCTGGGCAAACAGGTGAAGGCCCGGAATATGAAACAGTTGGAACTCTTGGGGCAATGTGTAATATCTCAGATTTGGAAGCAATTACCATGGCCCACTATCTGTGTAATGACTATGGGTTGGATACTATTTCATGTGGCAGCACTATTGCTTTCACCATGGAATGCTTTGAAAAGGGGATCTTGACAAAAGAAAACTCTGAAGGGCTGGAAATAGCCTTTGGCGATCCAGAGGTGATGATAGCGCTCGTTCACAAAATTGCCAAAAGAGAAGGTATCGGAGATCTTCTGGCTGAGGGAACGAGACACATGGCTCAAAGATTGGGCCACGGCTCCGAAAGATTCGCTATGAATGTTAAAGGCCTTGAGCTTCCGGCATATGATTCACGGGGAGCAAAGATTACCGGACTCGCCTTTGCTACTGCCAACCGGGGCGGTGATCATATCACTGCCTATATCCAGGCTCCAACATATCTTGCCGCCCCTTTTTTGGTGATAGAGGAAAGCGAAATCCAAGACCCACTCCAGGAAAATCCCGAGGAAGCCAAGGTAGTCAAAGACCTGGAGGATGCCCTGACGGTGTTTGATGCGGCCGGATGTTGCAAATTCATGGGAATGGCTCTGGATGCCCAAGAATGGTCAGATATCATCACCACCCTTACTGGCTGGGAATTTGGAGTCGAAGAATTCAGAAAAACCGGTGAAAGGATTTACAATCTGGAAAGAGCCTTCAATGTAAGGGAGGGACTCACTCGGGCTGACGATACCCTGCCTAAGAGATTATTGGAAGAACCCCTCCCTGAGGGTCCAGCCGAAGGTCACGTGAATAACTTAGAAATTCTTTTGAATCCGTATTATGAATTCCGCAGGTGGGATAAAACCACGGGCAAGCCTACTCCAGAGAAGCTGAGAGAATTGGGACTGGAACAAGTCATCAGCCAAATCTATGGAGGTGAAGCATAGATGGCATCTTATGCGGATAAACCCTGGCTGAAGAGTTATAAACTAGGACCTTTTAAACTAAAAACTACCATTGAGTATCCGAACAAGCCTCTATTCACCATCCTCGACGAAGCAGCGGAAAAATTCCCGACAAAGGATGCCTACCATTACCTGGGAAAAAGAATGAAATATCGAGAACTAAAACTCCAGGTAGATAGGTTGGCAAATGCCCTGGCCAAGCTTGGCACAAAAAAGGGACACACAGTCATGGTATTTCTCCCAACGTGCCCTCAGTTCATTATCAGTGATTTTGCCATTCTCAAAACGGGAGCCACCCTTGTTCCGTGCAGCCCGCTTCTCAAAGCACCAGAATTAAGGCATCAGGCCCAAGAATCAGGCGCTGAAACAATCATCTGTCTCGATAACCATCTCGATCTGATTAACTCAGCCAAAAACGATACAAGGCTTAAAAATATTATTATTACTGCGTATGAAGATTATTCTCCTGTCGAATCTAATGAGATAAACGAAATACCAGGCACCTACCATTTCAGAAAACTGATTGCAGATCATGAAGCCAAAGCTCCGGAGGTCCCGATCAACCCTTCTGAAGATCTGGCCATTCTGGCCTTTACAGGGGGCTCAACAGGAGTGCCAAAAGGAGTGATGATAACTCACTATCAAAGGCTCAGCAATATCCTTCAAGGACTTCCCTGGATGATGGCCCCCTTTCCCAACTACCAGGGCACCGCCTCTTGTCTATTAGCGGTCCCTCTGTTTCACGCCTATGGGCACTACTTGCTGCAGTCCAGCATCTATTGGGGACTCAGAACATTCTTGATTCCTGATCCCAGGGATACTCAGATGATTGTTCAATTGATGAATGAATATCGCCCATTTTTGCTGTTTATGGTTCCTACCCAGCTCTTAAAGCTGGCTCAACCAGGAATAATGCTCAAAAGAATGCCAGTATTAGTAATGTCGGGAACAGCCCCCCTTCCTGCGGAAGTAGCTCAAAGAATCGAACAAAAAATAAGGATGCCCATCTCTGAGGGCTATGGTCTCACTGAGACCGGTCCGGCTACCCATATCAATATCTCCGCCTTTGCAAAAGTCACCCGGTTTGCAACTTCAACCAAGCCAGGAATTGGACTACCAATCCCTGATACCGAAGTAATCGTGGTGGATCCTCTTTCTGAAAAAGAGGTTCCCTTTGGTGAGGTTGGCGAGATATGGATAAGGGGTCCGCAAGTAATGAAAGGATACTGGCCAGAACCTGGATCAGGTCTCGAACAGGGCGGCTGGTTGAGAACCGGTGATCTTGGCAAGATGGATGAGGATGGTTACTTTCATGTGGTAGATCGGATAAAGGATATGATCAACGTTTCTGGAATGAAGGTATATTCCATAGAAATCGACGGGGTCTTATTTCAGCATCCGGCAATAGAGGGAGCGGTGACAATCGGTATTCCAGATCCCGAGAGGCCGGGTAGCGAAAGAATAAAAGGGTTTGTCAAATTGAGGGATGATTTCAAAGGGAAGGTGGATGCCCACGAAATTATTGAGTACTGTCGGCAAAAGCTGGCCCCTTATGCAGTCCCCAAATCCATTGAATTTAGAGATAATTTACCCTTAACCGTGGCTGAAAAGCTATTCAAGCGCGCCTTGCGGGAGGAAGAGATTAAAAGGATGAAAGAAAAAGGGGAGATCTAGTTCGGGGAGCCTCTTCTTAACCCAGATTTTGCAGTAGGCATCGTAGCGAGGCACAAGAAACCTTTGCGAAACGAGCAGTTGGAGAGATTTTGGCCCGCAGGCATATTCATAAATATGTCCAGGACCAAAATCTCGAAACAAGCGTTGC
>JADFWK010000173.1 GCA_015223015.1 Pseudomonadota bacterium | reverse complement strand
CTTACCCACATAAAAGGCCTATGTTCCAGACGGCGATAGAACCATATCCAAGCGTCTCTGATTTTGTCAGCTCTCCGTTGGCCACCTTCACTAGTCTTTGGAAGATTCTTTCCCCTGCTTTTTCCAACACTTCTTCACCCCTGATGATGGAACTGACATCAACATCGATATGGTCTCTAAGGCGCTGAGCTGTTTGTGGATTTCCCGTAACCTTGATGACGGGAGAGATGAGAGATCCTCCCGGAGATCCTCCTCCAGTAGGAAAGATGATGATTTGAGCCCCGGCTGCATTGAGTCCGGTTACGGCCTCTGGAGTACGGCCCGGACCGTCCATAAAGAACAAGCCTTTCCCTTTGGGGATTTCCCCATATTGGAGCACCCCTTGCAGTGTCTTGCTACCACCCTTCATGATAGAGCCCAGGGATTTTTCCTCAATAGTGGTAATCCCCCCGGCGATATTACCTGGGGCAACGTTGGCCTCTTGCAGGTCCATGTCTGAGGCCTTCGCCCTTTCCTTGAATTCCTTGACCATGCGATAGAGCTTCTCCTCGACCTCGCGACTCGCCGCCCTTTCACCCACAATACGTTCCGCTCCGATGAGTTCGGGAGTTTCGCTGAAAATAACCCTTCCTCCGGATTCGATGACCATGTCAGCCGCGACTCCGGTGGCAGGGTTGGATGTGATGCCGGAGGTTGTATCCGAAAGGCCACATTTAAGACCAAGAGTCAGCTGTTCTATGCTGCAGGGAACTCTTGTCATTTGAGAGGCTTCATGCAGCATCCCTTCTAAAATTCTTGCTCCCTTAGGAATGGCTGCCATTAGACCTTCATCATCGAGGAAATTCAGGTATTCCACCATCTTCTTAGTCTTGGAGATCTCATTTGCTAGGTGTTCAGCGGGGATTGTTTCGCATCCCAGCCCGACGACCAGCACACCGGCGATGTTGGGATTTTTTCCCAGGCCTGCTAGGGTGCGAAAGGTTTGGTCATTGTCGGCGCCCAGTTGACTGCATCCCTGCCGATGGGTGAGAAGCAGTATGTTAGGATACATTCGCCCTAGCTTGAGGGCCAGATCGTTGGCACAGCCCACCGAGGTAAGAACAGCTACATGATTTCTAAACCCAATAGATTCATCCGGTCTTAAATAACCTGATATCTTCATCTCCATGTCTCTCCTTTATGTGAATTTATTGATCTGTGCAGGCATGAACCCCTTAGAGAAGATCTCCCTGCGCCCTCAAACTTTCAACATTATGTACATGAACGTGCTGCCCTTCTTCGATATCTTGGGTTGCCTGGCCGATAGCTTCACCATATTTGATCACATTTTCACCTTTATTTATTTTCCTCATTGCAAATTTATGACCGAACTGAATTTTTCCCTGCATTCGGGCTTCCATCAACCTCCCTCCGACCATGACTTGGACCACGTTATTTGTATCAACGTCGGCTAAGAGTGTGGCCACATTGTCTTTCTCATCCATCATGATCGCCTTCTGAATATCCATTCCCGACCTCCTCAATTAAGTATTCTAATCACAAGATGAAATTGTTCAAAATTAGGGGCATTCCCCCCTGCGGTGGCTTTCAATTTCACCATTGGATTTCAGTCCTCATATCCTTATAATCCCGGGGAAATGATGAGAAAACTGTTTACTGTTGACTATTATTTACCTATTTTTCCATTTGTCAATAAGATTTTTTGGCAAAAATTTTTGAATCTATTCCATTCAGACGCTATTAGCAAGCGCTGCTACTTGGGGGGCGGTTTGGATTGCGGGGCTCTTCCTTGGCATGAAGAGTTTGTGCGTAGGATGTCACACCCAACGTATTCTTAATATGTTAATGCAATCAAGAACTAAATCTTTATTTGCAAAACTTGAGTCATTTCTTCACGTCATGGCCTTTTAGCCCTTCTTTCATGAACTGGGGAGACAAGCTTTGGGTAAGTGGCCATATAGGACAAATGCTGCCTCATATGTTCAGCCTCACTTAACGAACCCAAATATAAGACTTTTTCCTCTTCATTCATTTGTTTTAATGCGTCATAGATAATTCTTCCGGATGACTCAATCTTAGTTGATTCTCTAGAGATCAAAGCCCTTTTTTGCTCGTCAAGGTCGGGCCTATATTTTTTCAAGACTTTTTCCAAAAGTTCTATTTTGTTTTTCATATAGATCCTTTCCAGGTAACTGTAAATTAACCGGCTGATTTTTTGTGAGAAATCAGTTTTGCAGTTTCTTTCTGAAAAAAAGCTCCGTCCGAAATTACTTCCATCTAGATCAGCAAAATACATATCCCCATTTTCATCGCGCCCAAACATTACCTCCGCTATTAGTGGAACATCTAAAGACCTGTCACCTGTCAATGTACCTGTTTGTCCATTAAATAACTCCAGATAGGCAAGACTTAGCACATTATCCGATGTGGCAAAATAACAGAGGTCCCCTGCTTTCCCTATATCTGAATCGGATAATTCAGTGATATAGACTGCCCCGTTAGAGATGTCAAAAGAAACATATCTTGGGAATTTCTGAAAATCATCTCCCGAAAGTCCATTAAATATACGATAATAACAAAGAAATCCACTTGAATCCGGCTTCCATTCAAGCATATTCTGCTCCCCCGGGTATTCATCTTTTATGACTGCAGGGTTGAGAAGGAGAAGGACACGGCTAAGCCCCTGGACGTTAAGCGGAATACCTCTGATACAGAATGATAGAACTGGACATCGCTTTTGGCGGAAAGGCCCGGAAGATATGAACCGAGAGGTGCGGACTGCCTTTATAAACGGTGGCCCTTTGCCTCAAGGCTTGAGCCTTCAAACATATTCACGCCAGCTTTTGATTTTCAAAGCCTCAAGTGAGGTTTTATGAATGGCTTCTACAAATCTTTTGGCAAGTTGCAGGTTGGTGATTAAGGGGATATTCAGGTCAACGGCCTTTCGCCGGATGAGGTAATCATTATCGAGTTCTTCTTTTTCAATATCCTTGGGGATATTGATTACCAGGTCTATTTTTCCATCTGATATATAGCTAAGGGCATTGGGCTCCTTATTTTCCAGAGGCCAATTTAAGACCTCTGCTTCAATGCCATTGGCTGCCATAAACTCAGCCGTTCCCTTTGTGGCATAAAATTCAAAACCCATCTTTTCTAATATTCGTGTGCTATCCAGAAAATCGGCCTTGCTATCTACTGGGCCGGTTGACAAGAGAATCGTTTTTTTTGGCAACCTAAACCCCACTGAGATAAGGCTTTTTAAAAAGGCCTCATTAAAATCATCGCCCAAACACGCAACCTCACCCGTAGAGACCATGTCAACACCCAGTGTCGGGTCAGAACCTTTTAACCGGGTAAAGGAGAATTGCGGCGCCTTGACCCCGACATAATCCAGATCAAAGGCAGACCGGTCAATGGGCGAAACATTTTCACCCATAATCATTCTGGTTGCCAGATCAATAAAATTGATTTTGAAGACTTTAGATGCAAACGGAAAACTTCTGGAGGATCTTAAGTTGCACTCGATCACCTGAACATCGTTATCTTTTGCGATGAATTGCATGTTGAACGGCCCGGTTATGTTTAAGGATTTTGCAATTTTTCTTGAAATCATTTTGATTTTCCTCATCGTTTCCAGGTACGTCCTTTGAGGTGGCAGGACCATGGTTGCGTCCCCCGAATGAACGCCGGCATTTTCGATATGTTCGGAAATGGCGTAACAATAAAGCTCCCCCTCCTTGGCCACCGCGTCGATTTCTATCTCTTTTGCCCCGGTTATGAATTTGCTGATGACAACAGGATGCTCTTCGTTCACCTTGGAAGCAATTTTCAGATAGTCTTTTAATTCCCCTTTACTTAAGGCGATGCTCATGGCTGCGCCACTTAATACATAGCTGGGCCTGACTAAAACGGGGTATTCGACCCTACTCGCAAATGCTTCGGCTTCTGCAGTGGTGGTCAATTCTTTCCACTCGGGCTGATCAATTTCCAGGGTGTCCAACAATTGGGAGAATTTATGCCTGCTCTCTGCCCGGTCAATATCAAGTGGGGATGTCCCCAGTATTTGAACACCCGCATTATGTAAGGGTAAGGCAAGGTTATTAGGAATTTGGCCACCCATTGAAACGATAACCCCTAAAGGATTTTCCTTTTCGCAGATGTCCAGAACCCTCTCAAGGGTCAGCTCGTCAAAGTACAATTTGTCACAGGTATCATAATCCGTACTGACTGTTTCGGGATTGTTGTTGAGCATTATTGTGCGGTAAGATAATTCTTTCAAAGTCATCACGGCATTTACACAGCACCAATCAAATTCCACGGAGGAGCCGATCCGATAAGCCCCGCCACCCAGAACAATAACCTGCCTTTCTTCATTAAACGCCAGATCATCTTCGGTGCCGTTATATGTTAGATACAGGTAGTTTGTTTTGGCAGGGTATTCCGCCGCCAATGTATCTATCTGTTTTACAAAGGGGATAATGCCTTGGCTTTTTCTGGTTTCTCTAACCGTTTGCTCTGTGCTCTTGGTGATCTTTGCGAGTTGAAGATCCGAGAATCCTTTTTCTTTGGCCTCTTTCAGAAGTGAGGCTGGCAGGTTTTCTAATGTGTACCGGGCTAACTCTTTTTCGATCTCTACTATGTTCTTTATTTTATATAAAAACCAGGGATCAACCCTGGAAAGCCGGTATATCCGGTCTATCGAATACCCGTGTTTGATCGCCTCGCCGATTGCGAACATCCGTTTGTCGGTGGGCTCCATGAGCTCTTTTTCCAGGTCGTCGAATGTTAGACTATTGCAAACCAGACCGTTCATTCCGATATCCAGCATTCGTATCGATTTTTGAATAGCCTCTTCAAAGGTCCTGGCAATCGCCATTACCTCACCGACCGATTTCATTTCAGAGCCGATATGAAGACTGACGTTAGGGAATTTTTGCAGGTCCCATCGTGGATATTTAACCACCACATAATCTAAGGCCGGCTCAAAACAGGCTGATGTTTCCTTAGTAATCATGTTGTCTATCTCGGTCAGACCATAACCTAAGATCAGCTTAGTTGCGATAAATGCCAGTGGATATCCGGTTGCCTTGGAGGCCAGGGCAGAACTGCGGCTTAACCGGGCATTCAACTCGATTATTCTATAGTCCTCTGAGTGGGGGTCGAGAGCGAACTGGATATTGCATTCGCCGATGATGCCAAGATGTCTTGCGACCTTTATGGCAATCGACCTTAGTTTGAAATTCTCCGAGGCTTTTAGGGTTTGGACGGGAGCGACTACGATACTTTCACCCGTATGAATGCCCATGGGGTCGGCATTCTCCATAGAGCAAACGACGATGCAATTGTTGTAGCTATCCCTTACGATCTCATATTCCAGTTCTTTCCAGCCTTCTAAATATTCTTCTACTAATATTTGTTTTGTGAAAGCAAAAGCCTTTTTGGCAAGTGCGATCAACTCGGCTTGATTATGGACGACGCCAGACCCCAAACCGCCCAAGGCATAAGCAACTCTGCACATTACCGGATAGGTGATCCGGTCAGCCGCCCTGACTGCTTCCTCGATTCCATTGACGGCTTGACTCACCGGGGCTTTAAGGTGCATCTCTTCTAGTTCTTTTACAAACAGATCCCTATCTTCTGTCTTCTGTATAGCTGAAATCGGGGTGCCCAGGATCTTGATGTCCTGCTCTTGTAAAATACCCTTTTCGCTTAGTTCCACGCCCACATTCAATGCGGTTTGCCCGCCAAACCCAAGCAATATGCCATCAGGTTTTTCCTTTGCGATGATCTTTTCAACAAAATAGATATCTAAAGGCAAAAAGTATACTTTGTCGGCCAAATGATCAGAGGTTTGAATTGTAGCGATGTTAGGGTTGATTAAAACGGTTTCAATTCCCTCTTCTTTCAGTGCCTTGATCGCCTGACTGCCAGAGTAATCAAACTCGCCCGCTTGCCCGATCTGGATTGCCCCCGATCCTAGAACCAAAACCTTTTTGATGTTAAAGCGTTTTACCCTCATTTGCTTATGGCCCTTAGAAACATATCAAATAAAAATTCAGTGTCATCCGGACCCGGAGATGCCTCAGGATGAAACTGTGTTCCAAAAAAGGGTTTTGAAATATGTATGATACCTTCATTTGTCTGGTCATTGGTATTGCAAAACCACTCCCGCCAGTCCTGAGGCAAGGTAGCAGAATCCACGGCATACCCATGGTTTTGGGATGTAATATAGCACCGCCTGGTCCCGATTTCCTCACAGGGTTGATTCTGACCTCTGTGCCCGAATTTCAATTTGTATGTGTCAGCCCCGGCAGCAAGACCTAAGAGCTGAGAGCCCAGGCAAATTCCAAGGATTGGAATATTTCCGGAGAGCACTCTCTTGAGATTCTCTATGATTGTAAGGCATTGTTTGGGATCACCGGGCCCATTGGAAATGACGATGCCGTCTGCTTTTTCTTTTGAAAAGTCGTAGTTCCATGGAACCCGGATAACGGTGAGGTTTCTTTCCAAAAAGGCCCTTATGATGCTATTTTTCACGCCACAATCAACCAGCACGACCTTTGTGCTGCCTTTTTCATATACAAAAGGTTCTTTGAAGCTCACCTCAGAGACCAGGTTCCTTTTGTTGGGGTCTTGAAGCAAAACATCATTTTTATTGTCACAGACAATCTTCCCCAACATAGTCCCTTTTTCTCTCAGCTTTTTTGTCAGTGCCCTTGTGTCGACTCCACTTACCCCGGTGACGTGATGTTGTTTCATCCATTCAGACAGAGATTTCTCTGCATTCCAATGGGAGTAGTCTGCAGAGTAATCAGCGACGATTAAACCTTCAACATGAATTCTGTCCGATTCGAAATAGGTGAATAGGTTATTTTCCTTTTTTTCTCCAGGGACACCGTAATTGCCGAT
>JADFWK010000172.1 GCA_015223015.1 Pseudomonadota bacterium | reverse complement strand
CCTTTGAGATTGATTTTGTGGGCACTGTGTATGAGCCGATCCAGGATTGCATCGGCAATCGTGGGATCGCGGATATTTTCGTGCCAGCCCTCAATGGGCAGCGGTTTTGACCAGATTCTTAAGGGAAAATGGGATTGGGGCAAAGGAAACGGTTTGATCGCAAAAAATGTCAAAAGAAGATATTTGCACCCCTGCCCGCCGTTCTCCTGGAGGGCCCGACCCCTTTTGTTTTTAATTTAGTGCGCCTTTGCCCAGATGTTTCTTCAAGTGTCATGGATAATTCAGGTCGTTCCGTCGGAGATGATCGGTATCCATTCTATTTCTTTCTCGTAATAATACCTTTGTCTTTCAGGATTGATTCATAACCCTCAAGTGACAGCGGACACTCTATGAGGTCACCAAAGTCCTTTTGTGTCAGCTTCAATTGACTTCTAATTTTATCTGACACTCTTCCTGGAATGCTTCCTCTTCCATGTGAGTAATGAACCCTCAATATCTTTCTTCCTTCAAAAGTAAACCACCCATACCGATGTTTTGTAGACCTCACTTCAAGTTTGAGCTTTTCAAATATTTTCCCTATGTCAGCCTTTTTTATCTGCATTCGATTATATCCTCCAGATACTGAAACCACTTATTCGGTAGAGGACCAAGGTTCTCCCGATCTTCCTGTAATTCCTCATAAATCTGTATTATTTCTTCACAAAGAAGGTCTATGGCTTCAGAAGCGGTATCTGAATAAGAGAAAACCTCTATGTCGTCAAAACTCGCAATCACCTTATCATCTTCAAATTCCAGGGTGATGTGTATAGGAGCTTGTAAGTGATATTTCGGATGCTTTAAGGAATTAAGAGGGACAATTCTGTACCTTGTGTCAACTGCGTGAATTATTTTTTTGCTCAGATCCTTATACTGATCTGGTGTCAAGATTCTTTCTTGCATATGACCCTCCTTTCAAAAAAAACGGAAAATCTCCGATCGCACCCTTGATGATAAAATTTCTACTAAGAGCGCCATGACTGAATGCTTATACCATACAATTGAGCGGTTTAACCACTCAAAAATGATGCCCCAGGTACTGTTTCTGTCCCCAAGAATATTAAAAACTCGGAGGAGAAGCCTTCGGTTTGTCCGTGATAGATCTATGTATGAGTGTTTTGGCGAGGGAGTGATTGTGTAAAAAGGAATGGTCTGATCCCGAAAAATGTCAAAAGGAAATATTTGCACACCTGCCCGCCATTTTTTTTATCCGCCGTCTTTATGGCGGACTGGTGGGCCTGCTCACCAAGTTGTCAAAAATGAAGAATGGTCGACCCCATTGTTTTTGAAAGCAATTTCTGCACGAGTGTCCCCCATTATTCTACAAACAAACTCTTGAACTACCGTTGTTCAGTCGCTGATCGAGGAGCGGCTTACCTGGCCGGTACGAGCCGTTCTGTTGGGAGGGGGTGGCCACTATGGCCACTTCCTACCAGATTTGGAATTAAGCAGCTAGAGAATCTCGCGTATTTGCATTTAACCAAATATGCATTGACAGCCAACTGCAATTCAGGCATAATTTCAACAATAAAATCATAACTATTTTCATTTTTTACATTTTACCTTGAAACCTTAACGCAAAGATCCATAACGGAGAAATAGAAAAATGTCCTCAACCATCCTTGATAACGTTAAAGGAAGTGACCTTCCCAAGATATTGACGGACAGAATAGATATCAGCCCTGATAAAAGCTATACTGTCATAATTCAGCCCCAGGAGGAGCGCCAGACCCTTCAAAGAATAATGTCGAAGATAAGCCGCAACGCCAAAGCCCGTGGTATGACACCTGACGTTCTGGAAAACATTCTCGGCGAAACAGTCAGCCACATTCTATGAAGGTATATGCTAATTGCGCTTAGTTTATGATACAAATATTATCATAAGCGCCTTACTTTTTGAAGGCTCAAAGCCATCAAAAGCATTTGATATTGGCATCAATCAGGGAGCTATTCTTTTCTCTTCATCGACTTTTACTGAATTAGAAGAAGTTCTGTCGCGAAACAAATTTGATCAGTATATCTCACATGAAGAGCGGAAGCAGTTCCTAACCAGCTTTATCCTTTACTCAAAACCTGTCGAAATCAATGAAACAATATCAGAATGCCGAGATCCTCAAGACAACAAGTTTTGGAACTTGCTGTCTGCGGTAAAGCTAATTTCATAATTTCCGGTGATGAAGATTTGCTGGTTCTGAATCCCTTTCGCAAAATTAAAATATTAACACCCGATAGCTTTCTCAAAATGTATCCTAAGTAACCAGTCTATATCTTGATACCTTAGTTTCAAATTCCTAATATGATGAAAGGGTTAAAGAACGAAAGGGTGAACCAATAAAATCTTGGAAAGAGGCCCTTTCTCAGTATTTAGACTGGCTTAGAGAGAATGAGATTATCTCCCATAAACAAATATGAGAAGGCTTTTATGGACTTCAAGAAGAAAAATCCGAGCCTTATATGAAGAATATCTTGCCCGGTGATTCAATAATTCATGAGCAATAATAGAGGAAACGATTGTGTAAAGAATAAAAATTGAAGCACAAGTTCTCTGGAGTAGAAAAAGACTTATTTAATTATGCCTGGCCCCATTTACGGTACCTTCCAACTCAGAAACCTCAACTCTCAATGAGAAACGGCCGATTTCCCCGCCGTGTTTTTTTCGAATTCTTCGCGGGCCGGCTTCACCCGCTTCTCCTCATAGAGATCACGACCCAGATAAAAATGTATACGCCAGTTTTTGTCTTCAGGCCCCACGCTGTAAAGATCCAGTCCTCCAGGCAGAGTTTTCAACTTCAGAGGTTTCCCATCAAAGGGGTCGATGGGGATTTCAGCCAGGTAATCGGGCAGCAGGTCTTCTGCCCTTCCAGGGTAGGTTCCGTTTGAAGCACGGTAGGCAGTTGCGGCTAGCGCTAGGGCCATAAGCCGGTACTGGGCGTCGACGGATTCCATCCCTAGCAAGTATTCCCCATCAAAAGAGAAAAAAGCGAGGCACTTTTCCAAAACGGTGTAAGAGTCGCTCAAAAATTTCTCGAAACCTGGGATTTTGAGGAATGGAAAAAGAAATATAGGTAAAATACCTCCTCATAAGGAAGCAGGAAAAAGACACCGTGGGCAAGCGTAAGCTTTCGGCAGATACTGCGCTTAGTGGCTGGCTCTGCCAATTGAAAGGTAGCTACAAAAGGCACATTTCCCTGAGGAAACCAATAACTGCCATATAACACATCACCACGCTCCCTTGCCCAGGTCCTGATTCAATGACCTGAAAAATCCCTTGAGCAAATGAAACCAACAGTTGCCAGGTCCTGGCACGGCCTTCGAATCTACCAGTTGGTCTATCTGCCCTGATAAACCGAGTGGCTGAAGGTGGTTTTTCGGTTGTTCGTCAAAATCGTTTAGGGTGTTTGTCTCCGGGCACGGTGGATTTTATTGATATCGCCTCTTTTTACCTGTATAAGAATAGCTCACATTTGAACTCTTTGAGTATGGGGGAATACTTTCCCCATTTCTTGGATTAGTGGGTAAGAAGGTGACGCATTCAGACGTCCTGTGAAAATTGCAATTACCCACATAGGGGTGCAAGATGAGGAAAAAGGAAATGGAAATCACCGATACGGCGGCCATCGAATCAATCATATTGAAATCATCTGTGTGCAGGCTCGCCATGTCGGAAAACGATCGGCCTTACATCGTCCCTCTCTGTTTTGGATATAAAGATAATGCCTTGTATTTTCACTCGGCTCGGGAAGGGAAAAAGGTTGACATGCTCAGAAAAAACAGCAAGGTCTGTTTCGAGCTCGACACTGACAATGAAATAGTGAGTGATGAGAGCCCTTGTAAATGGACTATGAAGTATCGCAGCGTTATTGGAAACGGAAAGGCCTCACTCATCCATGATCCCGAAGCAAAGCGCCAGGCCTTTGATATTATCATGCACCACTATTCAGACAAGGTATCCGCCTATTCAGAGGCCGGACTTGATAATTCGCTAATTATAAAGATTGAAATAGAGAGCATGACCGGAAAGCAATTGGGATACTAAAAGCCTAATCTCATCTTTATGGCTGTAAAATCACATTCTTTTTTGAGGTCTTAAATGGATTTGAAGCTACTGTTAACGGTGTTTTCCACGGTATTTGTCGCCGAACTGGGGGATAAGACACAATTTGCAACGCTGCTGTATGCAGCGGGCCCCACGAAAAGCAAGCTCACGGTGTTCCTTGGGGCTGCTCTCGCCCTTGTTGTGGCCTCGGGGATTGCGGTTCTCGCCGGCTCCTTTTTGGCACACTATATCAATCCCAAGCATCTCTCGTGGATCGCAGGTCTCGGATTTATTGGCGTGGGCATCTGGGTAATCACCACGGCTTAGGTGAGCTTTGCCTCATAGTAACAGCATGGGGGGACTTGCAGAATTTTGCAAACATCTCTATCATGAATGTTAGGGTGCAATTAGCCCTACAACGACACTTTGGTTGAGAAGTCATTCTGAGTGATCCCGCCGGGCGGGAGAGCGAAGAATCTACGATTTGCAGGCAGATGCTAGAACTAGAATCTAGATTCTTCGTCGCTTCGCTCCTCAGACCTGTCCTCGAGCGAAGCGAAGGAATGACAAAATGTGGCTCCTCAGACCTGTCCTCGAGCTAAGCGAAGGAATGACAAAGTATCGTTGTAGGGTTAGGGTTTCGATCAGCCTATGCTCCATTAAACACTGATTTTCAAAGGTGCGTTTGGATGAAACTCCTGTTTTGTCTTCTGGGTTTGGTCTTAATTGTTGAAGGACTGCCGTATCTGGCATTTCCAGATAAGATGAAGAGGTGGTTACAACAGATCCAACAGGTTCCCGATAATCAGCTCAGGCTGGTTGGTTTTCTGGCCATGTGTTTGGGTCTCCTCTTGACATACCTCTTCAGGTAGTAAGAGATGTATCGCATTGAAGAATATGATTACGAGCTGCCTGCCGAGTTAATCGCACAGGAACCAGCAGTCAAAAGGGATGAGTCCCGTCTCCTGTGTGCAAAGAGACAAACCGAGGAAATTGCCGACTATCGTTTTTTTGAGCTCCCCTCGCTGCTCAAAGCGGGTGATCTCTTGGTTGTCAACGATGCCAAAGTAGTGCCAGCCAGATTATATGGCCATAAGGAAACCGGAGGTCAGGTAGAGATTTTGGTTGTCGAACATCCCGTTAGACCTCTGAACAAGGACCAGGACAGACGCTGGTGCCTTGTGAAGGCATCAAAGAAGCCAAAAAAAGGTACCAGTATATTGTTTCCGGATGGCCTAACGGGCATTGTAGAAGGGTTAGGTGAAGATGGGCAGGTTCTGCTCAGATTTGAAGGTAAGCATACGCTCGATTACGTCTTGAAAAAAAGAGGTTGCCTTCCCCTACCCCCTTATATTAAAAGAGACAACAACGATAGAAGATCGGAGCAAGACAGGGAACGGTATCAGACTATATTCTGCCGTTATTGGGGGGCAGTGGCAGCACCGACAGCCGGCCTTCATTTTACCTATGATCTCCTCGAGGCTCTGCAATCCCGGGGAGTAGATATCGTGAGTATAACCCTCCTGGTGGGTCACGATACCTTTAGGCCGGTGAGGGTACAGGATATCAGGGAACACAGCCTGGGGAACGAGTCATATGTTGTTGGCCTTGATTCCGCCAAGGCTATTCAGAGGGCTAAGGTAGAGGGTAGAAGGGTTATTGCTGTTGGAACAACGGTTGTCAGGGCCCTGGAGACCGTGTTTCAGAAGAAAGGCGAAATAGCAACTGATTCTGGAAGTACTGATCTGTTGATCTACCCAGGATTTCGCTTTCAGGTCATCGATGCTCTTTTGACAAATTTTCATCTACCTCGATCTTCACTTCTCTTTCTGGTGGCTGCATTTGCTGGAATTGAATTGACCATGAGAGCTTACCGCTGGGCCGTAGAAACCAGGTACCGGTTTTACAGCTACGGCGATGCAATGCTGATTAGCTGAATCACAAAGTGTCGTTTTAGGGTTGTTCACTTTAAACTTTAGGCACGTAAGAGGGAACCAGGGCCTTGGAATTCAGGGTTCGCAAAGAGTGTAAATCAAGCAAGGCCAGGCTTGGGGAGATAGTAACAGACCACGGGGAGTTCGAGACCCCTGTTTTTATGCCTGTTGGAACCACAGGAGCAGTCAAGGGGGTATCGCCTGACGAGGCCAGGGATGCCGGGGTTGAAATAATCCTGGCTAATACCTATCATCTGTACTTGAGACCCGGCCATGAACTGATAGAAAAGCTCGGTGGTTTGCACCGCTTCATAAACTGGTCAGGACCTATACTCACTGATAGCGGAGGATTTCAGGTTTACAGCCTTTCGAAACTCAGAACTATTTCAGAAGAAGGGGTTACCTTTCGATCTCATGTGGATGGTTCCAGTCATTTTTTGAGTCCGGAAAAGGTTATGGAAATCCAGGAAGCCCTGGGTGCAGATATTATCATGACCTTGGATGAGTGTGCACCTGGTGGGGCCGATCACGATTATGTTCTTAACTCGGTCAAGCTCACTGAACAGTGGGCCCGACGATGCCTGGCGAAAAAAAGGGATAATGGGCAGTCCCTCTTTGGGATTGTTCAGGGTGGAACATATCCTGAATTGAGAGAGATGAGTGCCCGAGGCCTTGTAAGTATGGACTTTGACGGCTATGCCTTAGGCGGTTTATCGGTAGGGGAAGATCGCACTACCAGGGAACAGGTGATCAGATTCACCAGGGAATTTCTTCCGGAGGACAAGCCGGTGTATCTTATGGGGGTAGGAACACCGGAGGACATACTTGAGTCAGTGGGAATTGGTGTGGATATGTTCGATTGCGTTCTGCCTACCCGAAATGCTCGGAATGGCATGTTATTTACTAACAAGGGAAAGGTTGTAATAAAGAATGCGCAGTATGCAGACGATAGCTCCCCAATCGAAGAGGGATGTATGTGTTACACCTGCTCTCATTACTCGCGGGCCTATTTGAGACATCTCTTTTTAACAAAGGAGATCCTGGCCTACAGGTTGAATACGATTCATAATCTCCATTATTATACACAGCTTATGTCTGGAATACGCCAGGCCATAAGGGAGGATAGACTGGCTAAATTTAGCCGTGACTTTTATACAGAAAGGGAGGAAGATTTATGATTAATTTAGTGTACGCTATGGGTACCGGAGGCGCTGGAGGCGCTGGAGGAGGCGGTGGGCTGGGTGCATTTTTGCCCCTAATCATCATATTTGCCATTTTTTACTTTCTTTTAATCAGACCCCAGCAAAGGAAGGCTAAACAACACAAACAGCTTCTTGCAGATCTCAGAAAGGGGGATAAGGTGGTCAGCTCCGGAGGTCTCCATGGGCTGGTAACCGGTATGAGTGATGATGTGCTGACCGTGGAAATATCCCCAAAAGTGAGGGTCAAGATTTCACGGGGTTCTATATCAGGGGTAATCAGCAGGCCAGAGGCCCAGGTTAAGGAGTAAAGCGTGTCTAAGAAACTTCAGTGGCGGGGAATTGCAGTGCTTCTGGTGGTTGTCATTGCACTGATCTACCTGACGCCATCCATCAGTAAAACGATGCCTGCGTGGTGGCCTAATATATTGCCTGAGGAGAAGATTCATCTCGGACTTGATTTGAAAGGTGGAATGCATCTTGTGTTGGAGGTTCAGGTACAGAAGGCGGTGGAGAGCCACCTCGAACGCACGATTGAGGACATAAAATATGCCCTGAGGAAAGCAAAGATCAGGTATCAGGCGTTAAAGAGAACTGGTCCAGACAGGATTGGCCTTACCCTGTTGCGGATTGAAGACAGGAAGGCAACGGAAGAAATGGTGGAAAAGAACTTTTCTGGCCTTGCCGTTGAATCCGGACCATTGGGACAGAGTGATCCCACCGTGGAATTGGTGCTCTCTGACCAGGCCCAGCAGCATATCAAAAAGATGGCTGTAGATCAGGCCGTAGAAACCATAACGAACCGGATCGACCAGTTTGGTGTGGCCGAACCAGATATCCGGCCACAAGGAAGGGACAGGATTTTAGTTCAACTGCCGGGGATAAAGGACCCAAAACGGGCCATCGATATCATCGGGAAGACGGCCCTCCTGGAATTTAAGCTGGTTGACGAGGAGAACAGCCTGGAAGAGGCATTACGGGGAAACATACCGCCAGGAGATCAGATTCTTTATCAAACAACAGGAGAGCCTGGTTCTCAAAGAAAGGTTCCTTTTCTTCTGAAAAAACGGGCTGCATTAACAGGTGAATACCTGACCGATGCCCGGGTTCAGATAGAGAGTCAATACAACGAGCCCTATGTTTCGATTTCATTTGATTCTCGGGGCGCACGGCTCTTTGAGCAAATTACCGGGGCCAATATAAAGAAGCGGTTGGCCATCGTCCTGGATGGTATTGTAAATAGCGCACCCGTTATCCAGGATAAAATCGCAGGTGGCAGGGCCCAGATTACCGGAAGATTTACCATGGAAGAGGCTCGAGATCTGGCCATCGTCTTGAGGGCAGGCGCCCTGCCAGCACCGGTGAAGGTCATCGAAGAGAGAACAGTGGGCCCCTCGCTGGGAAAGGATTCCATTGAGAAGGGTCTCAAATCAATGATAATTGGGGGCCTGATCGTTATACTCTTCATGGTTTTTTACTATAAGTTTGCTGGAATACTGGCCGATTTGGCCCTGTTTCTAAATATCATCTTCATCGCAGCAGCACTAGCAATGTTCGGTGCCACCCTAACACTGCCGGGTATAGCAGGCGTTATCCTGATTATAGGAATGGCCATTGATGCCAATGTGCTGATATTTGAAAGGATCCGGGAGGAATTGAGACTGGGCAAGACTCCTCGGGCAGCAGTTGACGGTGGCTACAGCAAGGCACTGGTAACCATCCTCGATGCTAATATCACCACCTTAATAGCCGCTTTAGTACTCTTTCAGTTTGGAACGAGTGCAGTAAAGGGGTTTGCTGTAACTCTAAGTATTGGCATTATTGCCAGCCTTTTCACCGCTATATTTGTTACCAGACTCATCTTTGATTATCTCATTATTGAACGGGGCATGAAGAAAATAAGTATTTAGCAGAAAGAGAGCAACATGGAATTCATAAAACCGGATATTAATATTGATTTCATTGGGCGACGAAGGATTGCCCTTTTCGTCTCAGGCAGTTTGATACTTCTCACCCTTATACTTTTGTTGTTTCGGGGCGGACCTAATTATGGCGTGGATTTTTCTGGCGGTATACTAATTCAGGTGCGGTTTAATCAGCCAACCACACCGGATGCCATCAGAGGAGCCTTAAGGTCGATCGCTTTGGAAGATAGCGCTATTCAGGAGTTCGGGGAAAAAGGAAAGGGTGAATATCTGATACGGGTGAGCCAAACCGATATCGAGCTGAGCAACCTTTCCCAAATTGTCAAACAATCGTTAGACAAAGCGTTTGGGGAAAACAGCGTGGAAGTCAGGAGAGTGGAGATGGTGGGGCCAAAGATTGGGAAAGACTTAAGGGAAAAGGCCCTCTTTGCCATCTTTTATGCAATCCTTTTCATGGTTATCTACATATCAGGCAGATTTGAATACAAGTGGACCATGAGTATAATCATGGCAGCCTGCCTTGCCTTCGGAGTCTATATCATTTCAGCAATAGGAATGAGTATCATTTGGCTTATTGCTGGTGCCGGCCTCATTACTATCGGTCTGTGCTGGTTTCTGCGCTTGGAGTACGCCCTCGGTGCCATTATTGCGCTCTTTCACGATGTTACCATAACAATTGGAGCCTTTGCCCTCACCAACAGGGAAATAACGTTACCCGTTGTAGCCGCGCTCCTCACCATCGTTGGTTACTCCCTGAATGATACCATTGTCGTTTTTGACAGAATCAGGGAAAACTACCGCCGCTCTAAACGTCGCGATTTCGCCGAGGTGATCAATCAAAGCATTAATCAGACACTCAGTCGAACCATCCTGACTTCAGCGACCACTCTAATTGTTGTTGCATGCCTCTTTGTCTTAGGCGGCGGTGTTATTCACGATTTTGCCTTTGCCCTCCTCATTGGCATAGCAGTTGGCACCTATTCTTCCATTTTTGTTGCAAGCCCCGTTCTCCTCATTTGGGGTGACCAGCCAGGAAAAGGAGGCCTTGGCAGCAAAAAGGGACACGGGAAAGGAAGGTAATTGGTAAAAGAGAGAGTTCCACGCCGACAAAAGAAGAAACGAACGGCACAGACTATCGTTCTATTGATAATTCTTCTCCTATGCGCATCTCTCTATCTCCTCATTGGTGGACTCGGAAGCGACTATCTCAAGCTGTCATTCAAGGGATTCCTCAATCGAGTTCCAGAGTTTAACCACCTCACAGTGGAGCACAATGGCACGAGGAAAAAGCTCACCTCCGGTCAGATCCTTCACGCCCATCCATATGATAGCCTCAGAATAGTGAAGATAGCTACCTCTGTCCTACTAAACAGGCACATAAGGCTTTTTTCAGAAGGTTTTGATATTAATGCCTTTCGAGAGGAAACAGTCATAACAAAACTCCTTCCTGGCCAAGACCCCTTTCACCACTACAGGTACACGATCGTAATCAAACACCAAAATGACACTATCGGTGAGGTGGGCCTGGTTGTCTCTCCTTCGGTGGAAGACTGGCTGGTAAAGGCAGACAAGATAATAGACCCTAAAAAAAGGTCAGAGTTCTTACGGAGGGCCATTAAAGAGACGGAGGACAATATTCAGCTCAGGATGCGGTTGGCAGATGAATATCTGGCTCTTAAGAAATGGAAAAGTGCAGCCCCCATCATCGAGGATATCATTAAAGAAAAAAAAGATGTGAACCTCATGATGAAGCTGGCAGATGCCTATGAAAACCTCCATTATTACAATTCGCTTATTAGAACCTTGAGGAAGATCCTTGTACTAACGCCCAAAGATATTGACACCAGGCTTCGCCTTGCTGAGGTTCTCGAAAAAAAGGGGAGGCCTAAAGAGGCCATAAAACAATATGAAATAATTTTGCCAAAATTACCACAGGATGAAAAAATAGTAGCCATGAAGACCATTGGCTATCTTTCATACCAGACAGGTCAGAAAAAAAAGGCCCTCCAGTGGTACCTTAAGGCAGCCAAGTATGACAAAACCGATGCTAATCTCTATTACAATATCGGCTCTATCTACGACGAGCTCAAACAATCAAAACAGGCTGAAAAATACCTGCGTCTGGCCATTAATCTGAAACAGGATGACATTGAGGGGAGGATGAGGCTCGCAGAGTCTCTGTTCAAAGAGGGCAAATTCAAAGAGGCCAAACGTTACCTACAAGAAATTCTCAAAAAAGATCCTCGCCATCAAGAGGCTCTCACTCTGTTGGCTCACATAGCAGAAAAACAAGGTGATACAAAGACCTTGAGGAGTGTTTATAAAAAGATACTCTCTCGTGACACGAAAAACACGACTATCCTCTTTAATCTGGGGGTAATGGAGGCAGATGAAGGGAACTTGAAAGAGGCTGTCTCCTATTTTAGGAGAGTCGTTAAGATTAATCCAAAAGATATACAGGCCAGAGAGGCCTTGTTCACTATCTATCAGAGACAAAAAAGGAATGATCTTGCCTTTGTCCAGGCACAGACACTGATCAAACTTGCCCCAAAGAAGGTTTCTTACTATAGGTTCATATTTAACTATCTTGTCGAACAATCTAAATATGAACAGGTCGCTCAATACATGCGCGAGGCAATAAAAGCCAATCCAAAAGAGTTGGAATTAAGAAAATATTTGATACTGGCCTACCTTAAATTAGAGAAAAATGGGTTGGCAGCAAAGGAGTTAGAAAAAGCCATTAGATTGAGGCCGAACGATACCGAACTGCTGCACCAGCTGGCTACCCTAAAAGAAGCATCAGGGGATCTGGAGCCGGCCCTTGCGTTATATAAAAAGATCCTCGCTATTTCCCCGGACGATGAAAAGGCAGAAGAGGCCTACCTAAGGCTCAGGTTCAAGCTGTTGCATAAGGCGAAATAGGTCCCATCATCTCTCCTCTGGCCTGCCATATTTTTTCGTTTTTCGACTTCAACAGCATATGCAAGAGATAGCGCCTTGTGCTACTCCGAACAGAGCTCCCGCACGGCACTCTTCCTGAAAGGCGTGCCCGCCACCTGCCCGCTCGTGCCTTGCAATGGCAGACGGGCGATATCTCGATCCCGGAATACTCCGCCTTACGTTCATAAGGAAGACGAGGGATTTTAGAAGGCTTCGGAGGTATAATTTCACACCCCAAATCAAAACTAGGTGCCCAGGGATTTCATAACTTCTTGAAAATTTCATAAAAATATCGTATTTATAAACAAATTCTATTTTTTTCTCTCGATTACGCACAACACAAAAGGATACCGCAAGGAACTCTGATGGCTTCTTTAATCACCCTCAAAGGTATAGACCAAGCGATTTCCAATCTTACTTACAAGAATAAGAATGCACTAAAATATAGGCTCGTTACAACGATACGGCAGTACTACAAAGACGAAAATTCAGTTGAAACCATACAGGGCGTAGACGCAGATGAACTAGCTAAATTCCTGTGGAATATAGGAGATGATCCCACAGCAACTAAAAGCAAACGCAAGAACCTCAGGAGAATCAGATATGCTTTGAATACCGATTTAAGAGGCCTCTATAAGGAGGGAAAAAATCCTGAAGGGATAACTATCGGACCTACCAACATCTTCGTCATGTCCCATGAGGCCAAGGACAGAACTCTAAAGGCACTGATAGCGGATAGAGACGGCTTAATGGGGGCGGATCTTGCCGAACTGGCTCGAGAGTATCAAGCTCCGGAAGAGGTTTCCCGCAAAGGCACTGGCTTATTAGAACAGGTCGGGCCCCCTGAGGAGTTAATGAACGAAGAAGAGATAGTCCACGCCATTGACGAGTTAGATGAAGACTTCGTTCTCGAAAGCCTCGAAGTGCCTGGGGCAGCTGAGGAGATTGGGGAGCCAACACAAGAAGAGGAGTTGAGCGAGGTAGAAGAACCTCATGAGGTGCATGCTGTGGCAGAACCTCGTGAAGGCGAGGCCAGAGGAATACCAGAAGAGGCAGAAGCCGGCGCGTTTACTGAAGAAGTTGAGGAGGACCAAGACCCGGGAGAGATTGCCTTTGATGCGGAGGAAACGCAGTATCTGACCGGTCTGGAAGAGGAAAAAACGGCGGGAGAACCCCATCAGG
>JADFWK010000171.1 GCA_015223015.1 Pseudomonadota bacterium | reverse complement strand
TGGTGATCTCTTTGAGGTAGTGCCGGCATTAACTGAGGCGCTGAAAAAGGTCCTGTAAGGTAAGATTCACCCATCAGCTGTCATCTCTTTGACAGCTGATGGGTATCTCATGCTACCTGACCAAACTAATCCCATCATACCTATTCCTGCAAGCAAATCTTGTCTTCGCTGACAGGCGATAAGACGTACCCATACGCCACAAAAAAATAGTATCGATTCTTTTTCTGCATACTTTTTTCTCCTCGGCAAGCCCTGTCGGGCTAAAAGTAGCCTGGCCTCCATTTTGCATGTACAGAGATGGGGCTTTGAGACTCCAAGTGGTCAAGCACCCTTTTGTGGGCATAGAAGCCGCTTGCCTCACCACAAGCGAGAGTGTACTGTATCGGCGAGAGCATTTCCTGTCTTGTCGCCTTTGCCAAACTGCGTATTCGGGAGGTTAGCCACATGTTGTTTACATTCATGCGAATTATCTGCGTCAACTTGTGCACGTAACAGCGTAAGCACTCAGATATCCAAATCATATCACTATACGAGGTAATCGTAATGCGAGGTGCAGAAAGAACAACAGAGAGACACAGAAATAAACTAGCAGAAATCCCCCATAGGATAGCTGAATCGGAAAGATCAGGCGCTCAGCATAAGCGTGTGGAGGAGACGTACCGAGTGGTAGTCGAGCAATCACTCCAGGGCCTGATAATAATCCAGGAATTTCGCATCGTCTTCGCCAACACCGCTTTCGCCGAGATCTCAGGTTACACTGTTGAGGAACTGCTGTCTCTTTCACCCGATCAAGTAAGGGCGTTGATTCACCCCGAGGATCAACCGCTCGTCTGGGGGCGGTTTCGGGACCGCATGGAAGGGAAACTGGTGCCGCCGCGCTATGAATATCGAGGAATCCGGAAGGACGGGACTGTGCGCTGGCTCGAAATGGTTGCCAGTCGTATCGAGTACCGCGGAAAATCCGCCATACACGGAGCCATAGCAGACATCACCCGACGCAAGCACGCTGAGAAGGCACTGCGAGAGAGTGAGGAACAGTACCGAAACCTTTTCGAGCAGTCAAGAGACGCCATCTATATCACCACCCGGGAGGGCAAATTTCTTGAGGTCAACCAAGGTTTTCTGGATCTCTTTGGCTACACAAGAGAAGAAATAGATCATCTGAAGGCTCAAGAGATGTACGCTAATCCCGACGACCGATCCAGATTTCAGCACGATATAGAGCAAAAAGGATCCGTAAGAGACTTCACAGTGAACCTCTGTAAGAAAGATGGCACTGAGATGCAATGCCTGCTCACCACGACTTTACGGCGGGCCGATGACGGAACGATTCTGGGATATCAGGGTATTATCCGCGATATCACCGAACACAAACAAGCGGAGGAGGCCCTGCAGGCATCTGAAACAGAGAAAAGAGCCATTTTGGATGCCATGTCCGATATTGTCTTGTTTCATGGCACTGACCTTTCCATTCGGTGGGGCAACGAGGCAGCCGGGCTGTCCCTGCACAAGACTCCGCAGGAGTTGGTCGGCTGCTGCTGCTATGAACTGTGGCATGGACAAAGTGAGCCCTGCCAAGGGTGCCCGGTACTCGTAGCACTAGACACAGGAGTAAATGCCAGGAACATCATGACGACTCCGGACGGGAGACGGTGGGAGATCACAGGAGAGCCTGTGAAGGACAATGACGGAAATGTCGTGGGGGCCATCGAGATTGCACGTGACATCACCCGGCAAAAGAAGGCTGATGACGCCTTGCACCGAGAAAAGGAAAAGTTCCGTATTTTGGTAGAAGAATCCCCTTTTGGAGTATCAATGCTTGAAAAGGATGGCACATACAAATATATCAACCCCCGGTTTATTGAGATCTTTGGATATACTCTAGAAGATATCCCGACAGGCCGAGAATGGTTTGAAAGGGCATATCCTAATCAGGAATATAGGAACCAAGTCATCTCAAGGTGGATCAGCGATCTGAAAGAGGCAGAACTGGGCGAGGCTCGACCACGAACATTTACCGTGACGTGTAAAGACGACTCAGAAAAGGTTATACTCTTTAGATCTGTGACGATGGGCACAGGAGATCAGTTTATTCTTTATGAGGACATCACTGAAAGGAAACGGTTAGAAGAGCAGCTCCAGGTAGCCCAAAAGATGGAGGCTCTCGGCACCTTAGCAGGTGGCATTGCCCATAATTTTAACAACCTGCTTATGAGCATCATTGGAAATACATCTCTGGCACTCTTCGAGACTGATCCCGCGCATCCTCAGTATGAAAAGCTAAAGAACATTGAAAAACTCGTTGAGAGCGGATCCAAATTGACCAAGCAGCTCCTCGGATATGCAAGGGAAGGAAGATATGAGATCATACCCCTGAGCCTAAACCGACTAGTAAAGGAGACCTCTGCTACCTTTGGCACCACCAAAAAGGAAATCACGATTCATCAAAAACTTGCCGAAGATCTATTTCCAATAGAGGCAGACCAGGGTCAGATTGAGCAGGCCTTGTGGAACCTCTATGTGAATTCTGCAGATGCCATGCCCGGTAGCGGAGATCTTTTCTTGAAAACCACTAATGTCACCCATAAGGATATGACAGGGAAGCTCTACAAACCAAAACCCGGGAACTACGCATTGCTGACCGTTACAGATTCGGGCGTAGGAATGGACAAAAAGACCATGGAGCGCATCTTCGAACCCTTCTTCACAACAAAGGGGCTGGGTAAGGGAACCGGTCTTGGATTGGCCTCTGTTTACGGCATTGTCAAGTCTCATGGAGGGTACATTGATGTTGACTCTAAGAAAGGGCATGGGACTAGTTTCAAGATTTACCTGCCGGCATCCGACAAAAAGGCTACAAAAGCAAAAAGAGCAGTCCCAAAAATACTTGGAGGCAAAGAGACTGTTCTTCTGGTGGATGATGAGGATATCGTCCTCGATGTAGGTACTCAGATGTTAGAGAAAATGGGCTATAAGGTACTGGTAGCCAAGAGCGGCAAAGATACTATTGACATCTATAAGGCAAATAGAAACAAGATTGATATGGTAGTTCTTGATATGATCATGCCAGAGATGAGTGGTGGTAAGACCTATGACAGGATAAAGCAGATAGACCCCAATGTCAGGGTGCTCCTCTCCAGCGGATACAGCAGAGAAGGCAAAGCAACAGAGATACTGGAGAGAGGATGTAATGGCTTTATCCAGAAACCCTTTAGCATGAAAGATTTATCCAGCAGAGTCAGGGAGATTCTTGACGAGGCGTAGCTCGCCTTCCATAATGCAAGAGAGGCCATCCCAAACAGCAATCTCCCGTACCTTATTCGTTGATCATTTGTTACTATTCAGCCACTAAGACACAAAGCCACTAAGATTAGAAAATTATTCTTTTAATGCCCTTTTTATGAGGGGCACATTGT
>JADFWK010000170.1 GCA_015223015.1 Pseudomonadota bacterium | reverse complement strand
GTGATGGCCTACTCTCAGGCCACAAGGGTCTGGAGCCTAATACCATTCATAGGGAGCCCGATAGGATGGGTTTGGAGGTCTATCGTTCAGATTGTCGGGCTTAAAGAGGCCCACGAGACAAGTTATGGGCGGATAGTTGTTGCCTTCCTTATCCCATTAGTCATGCTCATAGTGGTTATTGCAGCTGGTGCGTTCTTCTTTATTTCACGCCTCTGATGCGGTGAATGGATACTGTGCGTTTTTCTTTGATAGTGTTCCGCAGGCTGCTCAATCGCTCTTTTTAGACTGTGCCGATGTTAAGGGCATACTGGAAGACCACGTAGACCAAGTAGACACCCAAAAGCCAACCTCCCTGTGCTTTCGTGAAACGACCATCCCTGTCAAGGGATATGAACAAGCGAAAGGAGTAGAGGATAATGAGCATGGCCGGAAAATGGAAAGAATAAAAGTTAGGCGGAATCGCTAAAGGCCGAGCTGCAGCAGCAGCTCCGATAACGAACAGGCAGTTGAGCACATCCGCGCCCACGATGTTTCCCACAGTAATTTCGGGATGCCCTTTCTTGACAGCGGCAATAGCGGTCATCAGTTCGGGAAGAGAGGTGCCCAGGGCTACCATGGTTGCCGCGATGACATCATCGGGCACACCCATCCTATGGGCGAGGCATGATGCACAGGGGATCAATATCCGTGCACCCACAATCACCAAAAACAACCCACCGGCGATCATTATACAGGACATGCCCAGACTTATCAGGGGGGAATCGTCTGTATCTTGTCCTTCAAGAGCTGCTCCCTGTTTGGCCCATAAATAAGTCATATACAGGTAACCAGCCAGCAGAAACAGAAACAAGAAGCCAACCCATCGGCCCAGGACTGGCACACCTTCCATGGTTACTAAGAGAATCAGTGAAATTGCTACCAGCAGGGTAGCTGATCCCACCTGTACCCAGCCGGTTCGATTGAGGATGAAGCGACTTACTGGCACGGTGGCAAGCAGGCAGGTCATGCCGAATATGAGGCCGGTGTCGGCTATGATCGATCCGACGCCGTTTCCGAGGGCAAGGCCCGGGTTACCCATCCAGGCTGCCATGACCGAGACAAACGCTTCGGGCGTAGTGGTTCCAAGGGAAACTATTGTTGCACCGATAACGATTCTCGGCAAATTTGTCCTTCGGGCTAGGTGAACGACACCATCAATCATCCAGTCGGCCCCTTTTGCGAGTATGATGATGCAGACAGCTATGAGAACCAACAAAACAATGGTAGGCAGTCCTGCAACGAGATTATTTAGGAGGGTTTCGTCCCCTATCCAATGGAAAATCGCTTGTACCACAATTCATTCTCTCTGAGCCGAGGGCCTGTACCAATCGTAGGGATCTTCAAATTTCATAAGATTTACTAACAGCATTTTATTAAAGTGAGTGTGTAAGTCTGCCGGCCGGCGGCGTTTATTATGTCTCAAAACAGCGGCTACCATAGCCTTATCCACGTGGATAAGCAAGCCTAATGCAGCTACAAGCTCTCAATCTTGTCTTCACTTTACCGTCTCTTAGGCAGGCCACACAATGGAGAAATTCCCGTGTTCTTTGAGAAACGGGGAAAAATGGGATCGCTTTTTCTAGGAGGAGTTCTGGGTTTATGGTTTGGAATATTCAGCATTATTGTGGTAAGACTGGCATCAGGCCTTAACAGACTGTTGCCGAAAGGGATTTCTGTCTGAGCAACAGCCTGCTAAAACCTGATCTAGAGGGCGACTATGTCAAGCACCATACAATACGAGAAGGTTCTAAATGAGACCCAGTTGTCTGCGGTTACGGCCCCTGACGGCCCGCTGCTGGTCATCGCTGGGGCCGGGAGCGGAAAAACCAGAACCCTGGTCTATAGGGTTGCCTGGTTGGTAGAGAGAGGTGTGCAACCCCAAGAGATACTTCTTCTGACCTTTACCAGAAAGGCTGCCAAGGAAATGCTTGAGAGAGCAGCAGGACTCGGAGACAGGAGATGCAGCAAGGTTTCTGGTGGCACATTCCATTCCCTTGCCCAGCGTGTGTTAAGAGGGGAGGGTCAAAGGGTCGGGTTCAGTCCGTCCTTCACCATCATGGATAGGTCGGACATGGAGGAGGCAAGTCGTGCGCTCGTTCCTGAACTCGATGAACAAAAGAGGTCTATGAGATTACCAAGGAGTTCTACTATTGTTAATATTTTGAGTAAAGCGGCAAACACAGAGAGTTCTGTAGCGGATATTATGGAGACAGAATATTCCCAGTTTTTCCCCATTGTTCCAGAGATAGAGCACCTGCTTCAGCTCTACAATGAATACAAACGTAAGAACAACCTTATGGATTATGATGATCTTATCCTTTTCTTGAGGCTCCTTTTGAAAGAAAATGATGATGTCAGGCTTACCTTGGCGAAGAAATACAAATATGTCATGGTTGATGAATACCAGGATACAAACGGCATTCAGGCAGATATCATCCGCTATCTTGGTTCTACCCATAAAAATGTTATGGTTGTCGGTGATGATTCTCAATCAATATACTCTTTCAGAGGAGCCAACTTCAGAAATATGTTTGAATTCCCTCATAACTTTCCAGAGGCACGGATCATAAAACTGGAAGAGAACTACAGATCCACCCAGCCCATTCTCACTATGACCAATGCCCTCATGGATCAGGCCAGCGAGAAGTACACGAAGTGCCTTTTTACCAGGAGGGAGGGTAATGAGGTGCCTCTGGCGATTGACACGGGAACGGAACGTGATCAGGCAGTGTATGTGTGCAGGACTATTGAGTCCCTGGTGGAGGAGGGGCGACTACTCAAGGACATAGCGGTTTTATTTAGGGCAGGCTATCATTCCTTTGAGCTAGAGCTTGAACTGGCACGGCGCGCCATCCCCTTTGCCAAATACGGTGGATTCAAGTTTATGGAATCTGCCCATATCAAGGATCTTTTAGCTCACCTCAGGGTGATTATTAACAGAGATGATGTTCTAAGTTGGGGCCGGCTTTTGCGGTTACTCAAAAATATTGGTCCGGGAAAGAGTCAGGCAATCATAGACTGGATGAAAAAAGAGGATGTGCTGCCAGCCAGGGTAGAGGAATGGCCTGGGGGCAGCAAGGAAAAGGAAGGGCTCGCTAATCTGGCCAAACTCATGGGAAGCCTTTCAGCACCACGGGTCAGGCCTGAGAAAGCGGTAGAATTGGCAGTTGAGTATTACAAACCCTTTTTAGGGGAGAAATTTGACGATTTCCCACGAAGGCAGCAGGAGTTAGAGCAGTTAGTTATTATGGCATCCCGATATAGAGGCATCAGGGCATTTTTAGATGACCTCTCTCTTGAACCTCCGGTGAGTCCAGTGGATGTTCGGCCTTTGGATAAGGCGGATTATCTGACCCTGTCGACCATACACTCAGCGAAAGGCCTCGAATGGGGGGTAGTTTTCGTAATCTGGCTTGTAGACGGACGCTTTCCACCTGCGAAATCCTTTAAGAATATGGCGAGCCTTGAGGAAGAGCTGAGGCTCTTATATGTTGCATCTACGCGGGCTAAAGACAAGCTGATTCTGGTCTATCCAGGGCGTGGTTTGGTGCAAAGCCCTCAAGGGTGGAGCGGCAATTACCAGGGGGGTCTTTCATCATTTGTCAGGGCTCTCCCCCAAGAGGTTATTGAACATCGTTCTGCTTGGTC
>JADFWK010000169.1 GCA_015223015.1 Pseudomonadota bacterium | reverse complement strand
GCAGCCCCTGTTTGAAAGTGGAGTGTCCATCGGATCATAGGTGCATGCTATCCATTGAGCCAGAAGAGGTCTGGGATCAAATGGAAAGCCTGAAAAAGGAATTAAAAATTGTAACAGTTTAGCCACGAATGGACACAAATGAAATTCTGTATAAAGACTTTTGATAAATAATTATTCGTGATAATTCGTGATAATTTGTGGCTGAATAGCAACGTTGAAAATTGAAGGATGAAACCAGCGGTATTTGTAGACAGAGATGGAACTATAAATGAGCAGCGGGGTTATGTAAATCATATAAGCCGCTTTGTGCTTTTGCCCGGGGTAGGGGAGGCCATATCACTCTTAAACAAGAATAACCACCTTGTGGTCGTAACCTCGAACCAGTCTGGTGTTGCACAGGGCTATTTCCCTGTAAATTTGGTACATGAGATCCATGAATTAATGAAGCAGAAGTTAGCTAAGGATGGCGCATACCTAGATGGGGTCTATTTCTGCCCTCACCATCCTCATGGTGTAGTTTCTGAGTATAAGAAAGAGTGCAGGTGTAGAAAACCAGGAACAGGTCTCATAGAAAAGGCCAGGGTTGAATTAGATATCGATATGCAAAGGTCATACGTAATCGGTGACCGCTGGCTTGATATAGACTTTGCACATAACGCAAGTCTGCCTGGTATTCTGGTATTAACCGGCTACGGCAGGGGGGATTTAGAATACATTGTGCCTCATAAAAAATTAAAGCCCACCTTTGTGGCAGAAGATCTATTAAGGGCTGTGTCATGGATTTTACAACAGGATAGTAGCTGATCTTTAAGGTTTATTTATCAAGCAACAAGTAACCAGCAAAGCGGAGGTTTGACTATGGCTATCAGCAAGGAACTACTGGACATTTTAGTATGCCCCAAATGTAAGGGCGATATCTATCTGACTGAAGCAGGAGATGGACTCATTTGCGATAACTGCAAGCTCTTATACGAGATTAAGGATGACATACCTATCATGCTCATAGATGAGGCAAAGCCTCTAAAAGAGGATTAATTGGATCTCTCTATTATTGTTGTTAGCTTCAATACAAAAGAACTCGTGCTCGAGTGTCTGGCCTCCATCAACAAAACCATCAAAGGGGTTTCTTTTGAGGTATGGCTTGTTGACAATAATTCAACTGACGGAACAGTAGAGGCCGTAGGAAAAGAATATCCTGATGTCACTATCATAGGAAACAAGCAAAACTTAGGTTTCGCTGCCGCAAACAACCAGGCCTTCAGGCAGATGAATGGACGGTATGCTCTGTTGCTCAATAGCGACACTGTATTGACCAATGGAGCTGCAAGGGAGCTCTATGGTTTTATGGAAGTTACCCCTGAGGCAGGTATGGCATGTGGGCAGTTGTTGAACCAGGATGGTTCCAAACAGAATTCTATTGCCAATTTTCCTTCCCTCCTCACACTTCTGAGCAATGAGACTGTTCTCAGAATGGTAATGCCGAACCGATTTCCAAGCAAAAGAAGAGACTATGTTTCGCCCATAGAGGTAGATTCGGGTATTGGTGCGTGTTTAATAGTTCGAAAAGCGGCCATGGATGATGCGGGGTATTTTGATGAGAGATATTTCTTTTTTTTTGAGGAGACTGACTGGGCCTATAGGATGAAACGGGGCGGGTGGGCTACATATTTCGTGCCATCGACACGGATATTTCATGCCCAGGGGAAGACAGTGGGGAGTGGTGTAAATTCAAGGATTATGTTTTATAGGTCACGGTATCTCTTTTTTAGAAAGTGGCATCCTGGTTCATATCCCGTATTCTACTTGATTATTTTTTTTAGGTTGTTGATCAATGTCATTCTCTCTTTTATGGGCCTGGTAATTACCCTCGGCCTTGAGACTTCGACAAGAAAAAGATTTGTCGTTTACATCCAGTTAATCGCGTGGCATCTAAGGGGATGCCCCGAAAAAAGGGGAAAGTGAAGGCCCATGTTGGTTAAAGGTAGGGCATTTTCACCGGAAGGTATTGCCAGGATCCTGTTAATACAATTGGGAGATATAGGGGATGTGGTGCTTACTACCCCTACCATGAGAGCACTCAGGGAGAATTGTCCTCATAGCGAGATCTTTGTTTTTGTAAGAGAGCATACAAGGGAATTGGTAGAGGATTGTCCGTGGGTTGATGGTGTGATTTCGGTGAACAAGGGGAATAGGAACCTGAGAGAGGAGATCGCCTATCAGAGAGATTTTCTAGCAGAGCTACGGAGGAAGAGATTTCAACTAACCATTGACCTCCGGGCCGGAACCAGGGGTGCCATTGTCTCATATTTGAGTGGGGCGAAAGTAAGGATAGGACGATATTCTGACGATGGAACATTGTGGAGGAACAGGTTTTTTACCCATTTGATCAGACCTGAGAATGAATTGGAGCAATATTCTTCGCTCCATAGTCTGAATATTTTGGCTCCGCTGGAATTAGACGTCAAGGATACATCTCCAGCGTTAAAGGTCACACCCGAAAAAGAAAAAAGTGCATTAGAGATACTGAGAAGAGAAAAAGTGCCCCGTGACAAACCAATACTTGCCCTGCATCCCTTTTCTCGCTGGAGGTATAAGGAATGGCTTATTCGAAATTATATCAGACTCATCAACCATATAGGCTCACGGTACCCGGTGTCTATCGTAGTAACCGGTGCTCGCGAAGAAAGGGAGAGAGTAGCTGAGATAGTATCGAGGAGCAGTGTAGATGCATATAACTTGGCCGGGAAGACGTCTCTTGGTGAGCTGCCAGCCGTTCTCAAGAAATGTAGTTTACTGATTGGGATAGATAGTGCCGCTGTACATATTGCCGCGGCGGTTGGCACACCTACTATAACGATATTTGGGCCATCTTCTCCGGTGAGCTGGGCTCCCCGTGGAAAGAAGCATCGCATTATTCAGAAAGATTTGCCATGTGTACCGTGCAGGCAAAAGGGGTGTAATAACAGTGAAGTAAGCCGGTGTCTTAATGAGTTAGAGCCAGAAGAGGTCATTCCGTTAGTTGAAAATCGGCTCAACGAAATTGTAACTCCTTTTTGAACAGGCTATTGCCCAAACGGAAATCCCTTTGAGCGGCCATTAAAACGTTTTTTGCTAATCCCGCTGCATAGCGGGAGCGAACCTCGACAAGTCGGGGAAAAAGCGTTTTGGACTAAGTGAAAAAGGATTTCGGCAGCAGCCTGTAAAGACTCGACTATCTGACGTAGGTCTCACTGCTTCGATGCGCTTTCATCTTCTCATCTAACCGGGCAATGAGAGCAATACTGTGTCCGGAGTACATCTTGGCAATGAGGCGGGCAAACGGTTTGAGTATAACGATCCGGCCCCATTTCTCTTTAATAACAGAGGAGTGATAATCTTTACTTTTTATGACGGTGAAACCGTATTTCCCGAGAAACTGCACTAAGGTTCGAGAGGTAAAGTGCCAAAAGTGGTACGGTACAGACCAGCCATCCCATTCTTGCCACATTCTCTGGGCGTCGGTTCCTTTATAGGTGGGCACGTCGATTGCCAGGATTCCATCTGGCTTCAAGCATGATTTCACCACCTGTAAAGCGAGATGAGGATCGGGGGTGTGTTCCAGGGAATGCCACATGGTGATTATATCGAAATGATGAGAGGGAAGGGTCAGGTCACCAACTTTTCCGAGCCTGACAGGAATTCCAAGTCTTTCGATGGCATACTGGGTTGCCCAGCCTGAGACATCTACGCCACTTACCTCAAACCCCTCATTCCGGCAGGCGGCCAGAAAGTAGCCATATCCGCATCCAATATCGAGCACCTGGCCATCCTGTTTTACCTTTTTTATGAATCGAACACGATGCTTCTCACTGCGGAGCCTTTTTTGGAATTCCGCAGAATTTGGATCGAGACCCTCATCGTATCGTTCAGAGAAATACTCGTCGCGATAAAGATGCTCGATCTCTTCTTGAGATGGACGGGGATCAAGGAATCCGAGGCCACATTTGTGGCACCGATATATTTTCCAAGAGTCTTTCTCGATCAAAAGTTCTCTTTCTTGCGCGCCACAAAGGATGCATACCTTAGGTGCTCTTTCCATCAAACGGGGTTTCCTCTAGGAACGAGTTTGTGATACAGATCTGCTACTTGATCGGCCACCTTATCCCAGGTATGTTGCAATGCAGCCTTTCGCGCATTATCGCCCAATCTCATGCGGTTTTCTTTCTTCATCAGAAAGGCAAGTTTTTCGCTGAGATCCAAAGGGGAGGGGTCTTTCGCGAGCACGAATCCGTGGACACCAGGATCTATCAAATCCCTTGCACCCACTTTTTGTGTAATAATCACAGGCAATCCCGCTGTCATTGCCTCAAGAACTGCCAAACCAAAGGTGTCGAACTGCGATGGCATGGCAAAGATGTCGCTCGCCAGGTAATATTTTTCGACCTCACGGCTTACCCCTGCAAAAAAAATCTGATTCTGGATGCCTAAGTTCCGGGCCATATCCAGGTACCGCCTCTCATCACCTTTGCCCACAACGAGCAGTTTTAGAGTGGAATTGGTCATTTCTGTACCAACCAGGTGAGCAATTCCCTTTAAAACCAGTTGCAATCGTTTTATCTCGAAGTTCATTCCCACGAACAGGACGACAATGTCGCTTTGCGCCAAGCCATGGCGCTGACGAATTTCATATCTACAACTTTCCTGATCCAGGACCTTAAAGCGGTCTATTGAAACCCCCGGGTGGATAACCTGAATCTTGGATTCTGGAATATCATAGATTCTAAGAAGCTCATCTTTAACGAGGGTTGAAACAGGGAGGATCATAGGGAGGTATGGTCCTCTCAAGGTTTTTTCCTCTACCCAAGCCATGGACCTGTCGAAAAGACTTAAGGGTTTTACCCGAGCCTCTCTGATCCATGTCTTATGGGGAATGCCATGCATGGTGAAGATACTCATCGTGAAAATTCGGTCGTGACTGTGAATCAGATCGTAGTATTCAGGATGAATTCGTCTATTTGAAAAATATGCGAAGTTAATCGGCCTCATAAAGCGTGGGAAAGGGAGATGCGGGACCTTGTGAAAGGTAACAGCGGACCTTCCTTGGCGCCATTTATTGGCGAATACATGAATTTCAAACTCATCGCGCTGAGCCAATCGTTCCGTGAGTTCGTATGCAAAGGCTTCTGCTCCTCCTACAAGCCCATATTTAGGAATTACGACTGCAATCTTCATGGCAAAAAACTATTCTTCTCCCACTTCAAGTGTTCCTCGCGCCGAATGCCTTCAGAACTAACCTATATTTTTCCAATTTTTTTAGGGAAGCGTGTTTATCAGAACAAAAGGGAAGAGTGAGTTTCAAGGTCAAAATCCTCCAGAAGGCTTTGATAAGGTTGGCTCGCTTTATTCCACGGATAGCCCTTTTGGAGTAATGTTTTCGGTAAAAGGCAAATTCTGCCTCAAACTTCTTCTTCCAGACCTCTGCAGGCAGATTTTCACGCTCGCTTTGTCCACCCCAGTGGACCACTGTTGCCTCGTTGATATTCCCAATAGCCCATCCTGCCCTTCTTATCCTCAGACACAGGTCTTGTTCTTCCCCATAGAGAAAAAATTCTTCATCGAAGCCGCCCAAATCTTCAACAATTCCTCGCCTGGCTATCATGCTAGCGCCCATCACCCAAGCAATATTCCCTTTTAGATCTCTCAACTCTTGCTTTGCATATTTTTCACCAGGATAGCGCTTTTCAATGGATGATTGGGGCGATCCATCTGGATTGACAATTCGGGTTCCGGCAAGACCTATCTCAGGGTGCTGATCCATAAAATCGATCATGTTTCGAAAACATCGCTCCAATACCTCTGTGTCAGGATTGAGAAAGTACACGTAATTGGCTCTGCAGGTCTTCAGAGCTAGGTTGTTGGCTCGGGCAAAGCCTAGATTATGTTCATTCGCAATCAGTATTACCCATGGGAAATTATTCCTTATCAGATCAAGGCTATTGTCCTGTGAAGCATTATCAACAACTATGACCTCGGAATCAATCTGTGTTTGGGAGGCAATAGAATTCAAACACCTGACAAGAAAGTCGGCGGTGTTGTAGTTAACAACAATGACTGAAAGGTTACTCAGAGGGCTGGTTTCCAAAATTATTCTCTATCTCCCTCAGCTTGACATACCGGACAAACAGAGCATACGCAGACGTAATCGCTATGATGAAGCCGGCAAGGCCATCCAAAAAACCCAGCTTAAGCACATAGACCTCCAGAAACTTGAATGCGGGACGGAGCACAAGCAGCCAGAGATGGTACCGCTTTCCTTTCTCATACATGTCCTGTGCCAAGAGGCTGGAAAAGCTGTTCACAGTTTGAAGCTGTCCGGAGATGGTGCCCTTATAGGGATAGTGTAAAAGGTCATGTTTCAGATGACCGACGCTCCCTTGTATCTCCACTCTTTCATGCACGCGCCCTCCTGTCCAGCGACCGCGACCTGATTTGAAGAGACGAAGCTGTCTATCGGGATAGAAACCGCTGTGATTTATCCACCTCCCCTGGTAAAAAGACCGGCGAGGAATTCGGTACCCATCTTTGGCGTCGGGCTTACCAATCTCAGTCAAAATCTCCTCCCGCAGGTCAGAGCTTACCTCTTCATCGGCATCCAAACTCAATACCCAGTCCCCATGGGTCTTTGAAAGGGCAAAGTTTTTTTGCTCCATATAGCCAGGCCATGCCTGTTGATACACCTTATC
>JADFWK010000168.1 GCA_015223015.1 Pseudomonadota bacterium | reverse complement strand
TGTCAACTGTTTGAGCCCTAAAGGCGAGTTTTGACATCGCCTGGAGGGAGCCTTAGATTTGTCAAAAAACGTTTTAGACTAAGGGAAAAGGGATTTGGCAACAGCCCGTTTGGATTTGACTATGATGTGGCCCTGGGAGTGGCTTTGGTCGCATACAACAAAACCCAAAAAGACCGGCAAGACGCCAGATCAGGCCATTAACTATTTCGTTATCGGCGAATACAAGTTTTCTCCTCATCGCTTGTGAAACTCAAATGGAGCCTCCAGAGCCAAGCAGGCCTGTCCATAGACTTGAACACCTTCATGCAATGGTTCTATACGCAATATCTTGCCCCCGTCATAGAGTTGAGTCTTAATGCGGGTGAGATAGCCATTGGCAAATCTCTGGGTGCCAAGCTCCAAGAGCAGCTCATCGGAAGGACACACGATGCGAAATCCTCCGGGAGTAGTCTCAAGAGTGCAATGGCCCGGGTTTTCAGTAAGGCTATTTCGCTTCAGCTCGAGAAGCAAAACACCCTGCCTATCAAACAGACGGGCAGATATAGGAGGTACCGCCTCCTCTGGTAGCATAATATCCGCAAGGAAGTAAAAATCATCTTGGGAATGAGGATCCCCCACAAAAAAACCAGGAGAGAGCATATCGTTGACGAGATAGTTATGATAGGCACTGATTAGACTTTCCCTGTGTTTTGTCATGATCTGTCGAGACCTTACATCAAAGTCGCTTCCGCAGCTTCTCCAGCAACAGAGTTAAAATGGAGCGGGCATCTCCTACCAGCCCCAAATCAGCTATTTCAAAAATGGGTGCCTGGGCGTCCCTGTTAATGGCAATGATGGTTTCGGACCCTTGAATTCCAGTAGTATACTGGAGTGCACCAGAGGTCCCAACAGTTATGAGCAGTCTGGGTTTCACACTTTTTCCGGTCTGCCCCAAGAGCCGGTCCTCCCCTGTCAAACCGGCACGCACAGCAGGGCGAGTGGCACCTACCTCACCTTGTAAGAGTTCCGCCAAATCAAAAAGTGACTGAAACTGCTCCCCCGAACCTATCCCCCGTCCCCCTACAATAACAACAGCGGCATTCTCGAGATAGCCCTTTTTGCTCTGTTCGGGACGGCTACTCACAAGTTGCACCCGCTCGTCGGGGTGGATTTCTACCTCTGGATATATAATGCGGCCAACAGCGCGAGAATCATGGATTCGTTCCTCAAATACGCCCGGATGGACCGTTGCCATCTGGGGCCGATGGTTCTGTGTTATCACCTCCGCGAGCAGTTCCCCTCCAAAGGCAGGGGTAGTCTGGAGTAATAGCTGCGTTTCAGCATCTACTTCCAAGGCTATACAATCGGTACTCAACCCGGTTTTGAGACGTTTGGCAAGTCTCGGGAAGAATTCTCTGCCAAATGGGGTAGCCCCTGCGAGAAAAACCTCTGGCCGGTAATCTTCCACCAACGCCGCCACAAGACGGCTGTAGGTTTCAACCTGAAAATTCTTCAAGCTCGGATGATCAACCACCATAACCAGATCCGCACCGTGTGCCACATATTCCATAGCGTACTGATGGACTCGCTCCCCCAGTACAACCACAGTTACCTCAGCACCAAGTCTTTGTGCCAGTGTCTTGGCCTTGGCAATAAGCTGCAGCGTAACCCTATTCTGGAAATAGTGTCGGTAATCACCAAAGACCCATATACCTTTGGAAGGACTATTCATTTCCACTTTCTTCATCCAGAATACTCAATGCCTCCAGTTTCCTTATGAGATGTTCTACCAGGCTCTGAGGTGAGCCGGTCACAACCTCCCCGCGCCTCTTGGGGGCTGCCTTATGCAGTTTCCAGACCCGGGTGGCAGATCCACCAAGTCCTACCTCTTCCAGTTTGAGATTAAGATCCTTTATTCCCCACCGTATGATCTCTCGATCCGAAAAGGCCCTCTCCAGATCTCCAAGCGGTATGTGGTGAGGGGAAGACAGCTCTTGGGAAACAGTCAACAGGGCAGGCGTATTCACCCGAAAGGTATCCAGAAAGCCATCGTACAACCGCTTGACCACAAGAGAGTCTCCTTGCAGATGGATCTCGTTGACGCCGCACACCTGTGGAAGATCTAACTCTTCTGCTATTTGAGGGCCCACGTGACCAGTATCGCTATCAATGGTCTGCCTACCGCAAATCACCAGATCAGGAAATGGTTTCAGCATAGATATAGCTGTAGCCAGGACATGAGAAGTAGCCAACGTGTCAGCCCCACCAAAAGCTGGATCTGTGAGCAGAATGGCTTGATCTGCTCCAAACGCTAAGGCCTCGCGTAGGGCTTCCTCGCTCTGAGGCGGACCCATGCTTAAGACAGTGATTCTCCCTCCTTGCCTCTCACGGAGGTCCACAGCAGCTTCTAGAGCCACACAATCGAGTGGGTTGATAATGCTTTCCACTCCATCTCGAATAATGGTCATACGGTGCTCGTCGATGCGAATATTCGGCACATCGGGCACCTGTTTAATGCATACTACTATGTCCATTGCAAAAAATTTCTATAGAAAATGCTGCTCATTCTCATCCATGTCCTAAACTGCGTGCGATAACCAAACGCTGTATCTCTGAGGTACCTTCATAGATTTCACATGCCTTTGCATCACGGTAATATCGTTCAATAGGATAGGCTTTAGTGTAGCCGTATCCACCATGGATCTGCAGCCCTATCCGGGTGGCATCCACAGCTACTTCGCTAGCATATAGTTTAGCCATTGCTGCTTCCTTGGTGTGAGCAAGCCCTTGATCTTTCAGATAAGCCGACCGGTACGTGAGCAGTCGAGCCCCTTCAACACGTGTTGCCAAATTTACCAGATAGTTTTGTATTGCTCCAAACTCATACAGGGGCTTCCCGAATTGATACCTTTCTTTGGCATATTTAAGGGAAACATCGAGAGATGCCTGGGCAATCCCCAAGGCCTGAGAAGCTATACCTATTCTACCGTCTACAAGAGACGATAGAGCAATCTTTAGCCCCTGCCCCTCCCCTCCCAAACGGTTTTCCACAGGCACACGGCAATCATTTAGGGCGATGGGGCAGACCGGGTTTCCCCGCATCCCCATGAGCTCCTCAGTTGGGCCCTTCTCAAGACCTTTTCTTTCTGATTCCACAATAAAAACAGAATACCCTTTTTGTTTGTCAGTTGTATTAGTGCATGCAAAGATCAGGTTAACACTGGACATGCCTCCGTTGGTAACAAAAATCTTGTTCCCGTTTAGAACATATCCGTTCCCATCTCTGATCGCAATGGTTCCGATGGACGACACATCAGAGCCGGCATTGGGTTCCGTAAGACAGAAGGTACCGATTGCCTGCCCCTCAGCCATCGGCACTAAGAAACTCTTTCGCTGATCTTCAGTTCCGAACTCGTAGATAGGGTTGGCTGAAACGCTGTTGTGAACAGAAATGCATAGCCCGATAGCCGCGCAAGCCCTTGATATTTCTTCGATAACGATAGCATAACTCACCGCATCCAGACCTGCACCGCCATAGTGTGCAGGAATTTCCAGACCAAAATACTGGAGCTTCGCCATCTCCCGGATAATCTCAGATGGAAATGTCCCTGTTGCGTCCATCTCCACGGCAACAGGTGAGAGCCTCCCTTCAGCAAACTTCCTGACAGTTCGTCTGACAACCATCTGTTTCATGCTGGGTTCTAGATGCATTTACCCATACCTTCCTACGAGAGGAGATCATTTCTCCGTTTTACCCATTCTATCTCATTTTCTGAAAAGTTTTGAGTTGAAAGCATAAAAGGCTTTTGATAGATACTTTGATATACCTACTTGTGTTTCATTGCTTCCCGCAGACCATGAGAAGGTCAATGGTTTAATATCTCCTCTCCCATGATCCTGCTTGTCTTCCAAAAAAAACCCGTTATCAGGCGAACCTAATAACGGGTTTTGTAACTCTTTTTAAAAACATTATATCATTATCAGGCCCGGTGCTTTTAAGCCGCGTATCAAAAGGAGTGACAACAGGGAAATCATAATTATCCCTGTCGTCCTGATAATGCCGATAATGTTTTGTTTTCCAAATTTCATTTTTTTAGATCTAAAATTAGCCTCTACCATAAAGAAAGAAAGGGCTTTTGTCAATTTATTTATTTATTCATCTTCCTTATTCATTTTTTTATCCCTACAACGACGCTTTGGTTGAGGAGTAATTCTGATTGATCCCGCGCAGGCAGAGCGAAGAATCTACGATTTGCGCCCAGATACTAGATTCTTCGTC
>JADFWK010000167.1 GCA_015223015.1 Pseudomonadota bacterium | reverse complement strand
CACCCTGTAGCTTGTCGGAGCAAAGCGAAGATCCCGCTTGCGGGGCTGCAGGGATGATCAGCTTCCGCCAAAGGCTACTGCTCGACAGGGATGGCGGGGCGAACGCGCCGAAGCTTGAAGAGCGAAGGCGGGTTGGCTTCGGCGAATTCCGACTTGATACCCCGCAGCTTGTCGGAGCAAAGCGAAGATCCCGCTTGCGGGGCTGCGGGGAGCTTCATTGAGTTTATTCTGTTTCTGAGAAACAACGGTCGAAAGACAATGAGCAAGGATTTTATGACATTTCAAGAATTAGTTATTGCCTTAGAGAGATTCTGGGCGGAACAAGGCTGCATAATCCAGCAGCCCTATGACCTGGAGGTTGGGGCAGGGACCTTCAACCCCGCTACGCTTTTGAGGACATTGGGTCCTGAACCGTGGTCTGTTGCATATGTTGAACCCTCGAGAAGACCCACAGATGGAAGGTACGGGGAGAATCCGAATCGGCTGGGCCATTATTATCAATACCAGGTGATTATCAAACCCTCACCTCTCGATATTCAGGAAATGTATCTGGAAAGCCTAAAGAGTTTGGGGCTAGATCCATTGGAGCATGATATACGCTTTGTGGAAGATGACTGGGAATCCCCCACCCTGGGTGCATCAGGTCTTGGATGGGAGGTGTGGCTGGATGGCATGGAAATTACCCAGTTTACCTATTTTCAACTGGCAGGCAGCATCAGACTGGACCCGATTTCTGTGGAAATAACCTATGGGTTAGAAAGAATCGCCATGTATTTGCAAGAAAAAGAGAGTGTTTACGACCTTATGTGGAATGAAAAGGTTACCTATGGGGATGTCCATAAAAAAGGGGAATGGGAAAACTCTGTCTATTGTTTTGAAGTTGCTGATGTGGACATGCTCTTAAAGATGTTTGATATGTGTGAGCAGGAATCCCTAAGGATAAGCGAAAGAGGGATTGTCCTGCCAGCATATGATTATTGCCTCAAATGTTCTCACATCTTCAATATCCTTGATGCGAGGGGGGCAATCAGTGTTGCGGAAAGGACAAAATACATTGATCGGATAAGGAATCTGGCCCGGCTGGTTTGTAAAAATTATCTCACCCAAAGGGAGGAAATGGGATATCCACTGATGAGAGAGAGTGCCTAAAGTGAGCTAAAGTGTCTAAAGTGACTAAAATTAAGGATAAGATATGGATTATGAACACAGGTTCAGGGGTTCCCGGTTCAAAGGTTCAAAGTTAGAGATCAACCAGCAATGAACCTTGATAACCTGATTAGAGTATATATTTCCAAAAGAGTTCAAAGATGTCTACGAACCCGCACGCCTTGCCTGAAGGCGAAGCCGATGGCGGGAAGGCAGGCCAGACAAACCCGTAATGCCATTCATGTACTCATCAATTATCTTAGGGGATATGAACAAAACGCAAGACGACTAACCGTGAACTCTGAACCCTGAACCTGAAAATCTGAGTAGTAACAATAAATGTTTTATTTCCGCTTCAACTTTAGGCACTTTAGCTCACTGAAATCAGGGTCCATTTCAGGACTAATAATTACAATCTACCATCTTTGGTGGCGGTAAGAGGCTATATGTTTGGTGAACTACTTTTGGAAATAGGCACGGAAGAGATCCCCTCAGGATATCTTGAGCAGGGTCTCCAAGAACTAAGGCAATTGGCAGAATCCTATTTGAGAGATAAGCGTATCGAGATGAAGGAAGGCCTTGCTACCTTTGGAACTCCGAGACGATTGGTTTTGGTCGGCAGGGCAATTGCCGATAAACAGGAAGATACGGTCCAAGAGATGACAGGGCCTCCGAAAAAGACCGGCTTCGACGAACAAGGAAACCCTACAAAGGCTGCTTTTGGTTTTGCGAAAAAACAGGGTGTTTCTGTCGATGAGCTGCAGATTATAGAGACACCGAAAGGTGAATACCTCTATGTTAAACGTACAATGCCCGGGAGGCATACAAGAGAAATACTCTCTGAGGCCTTGCCCGAACTGATTGCAAGTATTCCGTGGCCAAAGTCAATGCGTTGGGGATATGAAACATTTTCTTTTGTTCGGCCTATCCACTGGGTGCTCGCGCTTTATAATAGGGAGGTTATCCCCTTTGAGGTGGCTGGAGTGAAGAGCGGAGATAAAACGAGAGGGCACCGGTTTATGGCACCCCAAACTATGAAAATACATAACCTTCAGGATTATTTAGAGAAAATGAAGGAAAGCTCCGTGATTATTGATCAAACAGAAAGGGAAGGGGAAGTTGAAAAAGCTGCGGTGGAGGCGGCCAAGACGGTATCGGGAATAATCTTGAAAGATCCCGAGCTGCTGTCCACTGTGGCCAACATGGTGGAGTTTCCATCTGCTGTTTGTGGTAGTTTTGATGAGGAATTCCTTAATTTACCTGACCCCGTGCTCATAACGCCCATGAAAAAGCATCAGAGATATTTTTCCATTTGTGACCAAGACGGCCGACTGATGCCACATTTCGTGGCAGTAAACAATACAGTTGCCCGGGATGAATCCGTTGTTCGAAAAGGGCATGAAAGAGTTCTGCGGGCCAGGTTGGCAGATGCGGATTTCTTTTTCAAAGAAGATCGAAAGAGGCCCCTCGAGGACAGACTCGAAGATTTGAAAACGGTTATCTATCAGGCCCAACTGGGGACTTCCTTTGCCAAGGTACAACGTTTTACCACATTAGCCGAATACTTAGCTGAGCAGATAGCGCCAGAGAAGATACATGAAGTAAGGCTTGCTGCGAGGCTGTGTAAATGTGACCTGGTTACTGATATGGTCATGGAGTTCCCATCGCTTCAGGGTGTAATGGGTGAAATATATGCCAGACTTGATGGGCACCCTGAAGATGTGTGTCGGGCTATTTCAGACCACTATCTACCGAGTCAAGCAGATAGTAATCTACCTGAATCGCTTATCGGGTCAATTGTGGGCATGGCGGATAGGATGGATACGATCGTGGGATTTTTTGCAATAGGCCTTGAGCCAACCGGAACAGCGGATCCCTATGCCCTCAGGCGGCAGACACTGGCTATCATCAGGATGATTAGAGATAAGAAAATTACTCTTTCTATACCGGATTTTGTGAGCAAAGCAGGGTCGGTTTTGGGCGAGACTCTTACATTCGACTCGGGAAAGGTTATCGATAAGGTGCTTTATTTTATAAAGGATCGCTTGAAGAATATGCTCTTATCTGAAGGTATTACTCATGATTTCATTGATGCAGTTGTGGCAACCGATTTTAGCTTCCTGCATCAAGTAGAGAAACGAATTGAGGCAGTTCAAAGGTTTAGGGGCCACTCGAGCGTTTTTGAACCACTAGGCACAGCCTTTAAACGTATCGCCAACATGGTAAGAGGTTTTGAGAGAACTCATAAGGTAATACCTGAGCTCTTTGAGAGCAAAAGTGAGGAAGTTTTGTGGAGCACTTTTCAGCAGGTAAGAGATAAGGCAAAAAGGGAGATAGACGAAGAGAATTACTTTGAGGCCCTGAATGAAATGGCTACCTTAGCCCCTGTCATCGATGAGCTTTTTTCTCACGTGATGGTCATGGCTGAGGATAGGAAAATAAGGGAAAACAGGCTTGAATTATTAAGTCAATTACAGGATGTTTTTCTTCAAGTAGCTGATTTGTCTAAACTCTCTGCTTAATCGTTTGGTATCGTTCAAAAGTTGTGGCTTTATGAATTATTCAATATAGAGCGACAACTGTTTGATATCCTTTCTACAGCAGATAGGCCTGTTCCTGAAAGGCGATATCCTGGAGGAATTCCACCGGTGCCGGCAGTGGCCAAATCTTTGAGGGTTTACTGCACAGAACTCATAGAGCTAATGAGGTGTTTCTTAAACCCTCAAAGATTGGCCACCTCATCATAACAGGATGGATAGCGCCTTGAGGGAATTCGCCTATCTGATACCTTATTGAAGATTAAAGCCTTCCCACAACTTTTGAACGTTACTAATCGTTTCATTCGGCATCTGAATCTGGTTTTAGCACTAAGAAATAGATCTCCCCTTCATGCTTCAGGTGGCCTGCAGCCACCTCTGCATATTCTCCGCTACCCCAAAAGATGTCTGCCCGGCCCGCACCTTTTATTGCCCCTCCAGTATCTTGATTCAAGATGAACCGGGAAAAGGGGGTCCATGCGACTATACTTCCATCTTCGCCTACTATGGGCATCTGGCAGCGGATGTATGCGAGAGCCCCTTTTGGAAACAACCTGTTGTCTAGGGCAAGAGATCGTCCAGGCGTGACAGGAACACCAATATTGCCAAGGGGCCCGTTGTCGAGCAATCGGAAAAAGACATAAGATGGATTATAATTCAATGTCTCATCTTTAATATGCGGGTGTTGGTTGAGGAATGACCTGATGGTTTGAAGGGATAGATCTTCAGGTTCAATATATCCTCTATCCAAGAGATACCTGCCGATACTTCTATAAGGATGCCCATTGGAGGCACTGTAACCAACCGTGATTGACTCTCCGGTAGGCAGAGCTATCGTGCCCGAGCCCTGGATCTGCAGTATAGCTACATCCAGAGGGTCTTTGAGCCAAGCGATTTCGAGGTTTTCTCCTTCCAGTACGCTTCCTTCGGCTATGTCTTGACGAGTATAATAAGGAATTAACCTCTCACCATCTATTCTGGCCACTATCCGCTGTCCCTCTAATCCAGGGCGGAAGAGCCCCAAATCAATTTTCAAAAGATCATGCGGTTTTCTATGAATGGGATATCTGTGTACCGAATCACGCTCAAGGCTCCCTTTCAAAATTGGCTCAAAGTATCCGGTAAAGAGGACCTTTTTGCTTCCCTGAGAGCCAGCTGCTTTATAGAGCAAAAATCTCTCTCGTAGCTCGCGATTAAAGTGGTCAATATCATAGTCTTGGCTGATAATTTGCAAAAAGGTTTCCAATGATTGCCGGATGTGTTCAACGGTATAGGTATCGGGTCCATAGGTAAAGACGGTCTCGGGGTTCAGCCGGTTCATATATTGCAAGCTTCTCTCGAGGGCTAGTGCAAGGGAATCTATGTCCATGTCATCCTGGAATTCGGGCCAAAAATACCGTATCGTTTTAAGGCTCTGGGTCGGTTCTTTGATCTCTTCTTTGATCAAAGGATAGCAACCGAGAATATTAGAAACGATTATCAATACTGAAAGATAGCGTAACGTATGCAACATAGAGTAGATATTAGATGCAAATCTTGTCAAAATACAAGGAAAAAAGCACGGGATATAGTATGTGATGGTCTATCAATCCACCTTGTACGGGTCGGTGATCAGTAGTCTGCTGCACTGTAACCGTTCATAGGTTGAGGGTTAAGGGGTTCAGGGTCCAGAGATTGTAGGTCCACTTCACAAACCCGCCTGCCATGGGAGACGTGAGAATATATCGAAAGAACAGGTTATTGCGGCTGTTTAGTGCATGGTTGAAGAAGCAAATCGGTGTTAAGGCACAAGCGGGCAGGTGAAGCATTTTCTAGCCTACGAACAAGGCCAATGAAAAGAAGGTAACCCTACCTGAATTCTGTGAGCTGATACGATTGTGTCGATTCCACACCAAACATGTGGCAAATGTGACACACTTTTAATATAACCACATGAACCGCCCCGTGAGTCTCACTTTCATAATCATATATCATTTCAACTAGTTACCCGAACTCCGTGGCGTTTTTATTAATCGTTTTCATTATGGTACACTATTTGCTTTATATATAGCCTTTGGAAAGTTTTTTGTTTCGCACCAATCTTCTATGGTTTGAGGAGTTGCTATGGATCTAAGACAGCGGACAGTGGCATCGGAGATCAGTTGCACGGGGATAGGTCTTCACTCTGGCAAAAAGCTTAAGCTCACTATTAAGCCAACACCACCCAACAGCGGGATAACCTTTGAACGCGTTGACATATCACCCTGTTCTATTGTCAAGGCCTCTTTTGACAATGTAATTGCCACGAATATGGCTACCACTATTGGTTTTAATGGATATAGTGTTTCCACGGTAGAGCACATTATGGCTGCGTTTTTTGGTATGGGAATCGATAATGCCCTCGTGCAGATCGATGGCGGAGAGGTTCCCATCATGGACGGTAGTTCTGCCCCCTTTGTCTTTCTCCTAAAAAACGCCGGGGTTACCGTACAAAATAGCAATAAGAAATTCCTCGTCGTGAAGAAACCAGTTAAGGTTGAGGATGGCAATCGATCAGTACACCTTTATCCCTCTAACGAGTTAAAGATAACGTATAAGATCGACTTTAATCATCCCTTGATAAAAGATCAGACTTACGAACTCTCCTTTTCGCAATCCAGCTTTATTCAAGAGATCAGTAAGGCGCGGACATTTGGTTTCTTGAAAGATGTTGAGACGCTCCAGAATAATGGACTGGCTCAGGGCGGATCATTGGATAATGCTATTGTAGTAGATGAATTCAGGGTCCTAAATGAGGATGGGTTGCGGTACAAAGATGAGTTTGTGAGGCATAAGATCCTTGATTTCATAGGTGATTTGGCGATCATCGGCCATATACCTATCGGACATTTTGTGGTGGAACGATCGGGGCATACCTTAAATCAGCAATTACTCAGAAAATTCATGGCACAGGAAAAGTATTGGGAGGTGGTACGGTTTAAGAATAGGCAAGAATGTAGCTGGTTGAAGATACCATCCTTCGGTGCCCTTGACTTAGCCTCCGCCTGAATCGTCTGCATGAACTCAAGTGTGCCAAAAAACATAAAGTGAATTAAAGTTTCTTAAAACTAGTCTTCCTTTTTTTCACGAGCCTATCATTGTCCATCAATCTTTTCCTAATGTTACGGCCTTATAGCTCACTTTAGGTATGTCCCCACTTATTATCAGTGTCACGTCATAGTGAAAGCTAACCTATTGATTTTAAAGCTTCTTGCAGGGTATGGGTGTCTTTTTTTTGGATTATGCCCCTGGCCCAGACCTGGCATGCAAAGGATGAGTACAAAGAGCTTACTTACGAAATACTGTAACGACCACACTGTATTCCAGAAGTGTCGCGCCAGGGCAGGCCT
>JADFWK010000166.1 GCA_015223015.1 Pseudomonadota bacterium | reverse complement strand
TAGGAGGCAATAAACCATTTTGAATCGACCCAGTAAGGGGCCATGTTATAGGGCATAACCAAAAAAAAGACACCCATACCCTGCGATAAGATTAAAAATCAATAGGTTAGGTTTCACTATGACATGTCCGTGTTAATGAGCGTTATGCATCATCCGAGTAGTAACAAATGAACTACTATCCAAAGAAATACGACATTATCGTTGTTGGTGCAGGCCATGCCGGCTATGAAGCAGCCCTGGCCGCTGCCCGGATGGGGTGTAACGTCTTGATTATGACCATTGACCTTGACGGGATTGCAAAAATGCCCTGTAGCCCTTCCATTGGAGGGGTTGCCAAAGGACAGTTGGTAAAAGAGATCGATGCCCTCGGTGGCGAAATGGCCAAGGTAACGGATAAAACTGCAATACAGTACCGGACTTTGAATACCAAAAAAGGCCCGGCTGTTCAATCCTCACGCACCCAGAATGATAAGATTCGGTATCATATCGCCATGAAGGAGGCACTGGAAAAGGAGTCTAACATTGACATTAAGCAGGGCATGGTTGAGAAATTGGCAGTGGAAAACAGCCAGATTGTTGGCATTGAGGAGCAAACAGGATTCGGGTACCAAGCTCCATCAGTAATCCTAGCCACTGGAACATTTTTACGGGGGCTCGTGCATATTGGTTTCACTGCTATCAGGGCCGGCAGAGCAGGCGAGTTCGCCTCCTACGGCCTGCCGCAAAACCTCAAGGAATTGGGTTTCAATCTTGGTAGAATGAAGACAGGCACACCTGCACGACTAAAAAAATCAACGATTGACTTTACCAAGTTTGAAAGACAGGATGGCGACGAAAATGCCAAACCCTTCTCCCTGTTTACCAGAGAAATCACCAATCAGCAGATTCCCTGTTACATAGGTCATACAAATAAAAGGAGCCATCAAATCGTTAGAGACAACTTAGAGCGCTCCGCCCTGTACGGAGGAAAGATTACCGGGGTTCCTGCACGGTATTGTCCCTCTATCGAGGACAAGATAGTCCGATTTTCTGACAGGGACAAACACCAAATCATACTCGAGCCTGAGGGAATAGATACTGAGGAGATCTACGCAAGCGGTCTGGGAAACAGCCTCCCGATGGATGTGCAGATCCCCTTTGTGAGATCTGTGGAGGGATTGGAAGAGGCTGAAATAATGAGGCCTGCTTATGCAATTGAGTATGATTATGTGGACCCGATACAATTATTTCCCACTCTTGAGACCAAGCGTATCAGTGGCCTCTATATGGCTGGACAGATCAATGGGACCAGTGGATATGAGGAGGCAGCTGCCCAAGGTATGTGGGCAGGAATTAATGCTGCATCAAAGATTCAAAACAGACCACCCTTCATCCTCGATCGATCAGAGGCATATATGGCTGTCATGGTTGACGATCTGGTTACCAGAGGAACTAATGAGCCTTACAGAATGTTTACTTCCAGGGCTGAATACAGGCTCCTGTTGAGAGAGGATAATGCAGATAAGAGGCTCATGGAAAAAGGTAATGAGCTCGGTCTCATCGATGATGAAAACGTAAAGGAGATGACAGAAAGGTACCGGGAGATCTCAGCAGAGGTTCACAGGATAAAAAATACCGTAATACCCTCCTCAAAAAAAGTGAATGATTATCTTATAAAGGCAAAATCGAGTCCAATAAAGAACGCAACTGCCTTAAGCCAAATCCTGAAAAGGCCTGAATTAGGATATGAGAACATTGAAGCCCTCGATGGGAACCATAAAAGGCTCAGCGAGAGTATTACCAGTCAGGTTGAAATAGAGATAAAATATGAAGGGTATATTCAGCGACAACTACGGGAGATTGAAAAATTCAAGCATCTGGAAAAGATAAAAATCCCACTGAAATTCGATTACACAAGTATCCACGGGCTTTCAAATGAACTAAGAGAAAAACTCTCCTCCATCAAACCTGTTTCCTTGGGCCAGGCGTCACGGATACCAGGTATTACCCCCGCGGCAATCTCTATCCTGATGATCTACCTAAAAAAGGGTGGTTCACTACAACAATAACCCTACCCCTCACCCAAACACGCCTGCACAAACCCATAGAACAGGGGAGATGGCTGGTCCATCCGTGATTTCAGCTCCGGGTGTGCCTGGGTAGCAACAAAGTATCTGAGATTGGGAAGCTCGATGAATTCAACGAGCCTCCCATCCCTGCTCATACCGGAAAAGACCAGCCCCTTATCGGTAAGGATCTTATGATATTCAGGGTTTACCTCGTAGCGATGCCGGTGGCGCTCTGAGATAGTGAGTGATCGATACAGGCTATTGACCCGGGTTCCCTTTCCTACCACCGCCTCATATGCCCCCAGTCTCATGGTGCCACCCTTTTCGGTAATAGCCTTTTGCTCCGGTAAGATATCGATCACCGGATAAGGTGTCTTTGGATCAAACTCGGTGCTATTGGCCCCGGTGAGGGTACATACATCTCTAGCATACTCCACCACTGCTAATTGTAACCCCAGACACAGGCCCAGAAAGGGGATATTTCCTTCCCGTGCCCTTCGGATAATCTCAATCTTTCCTTCTATTCCCCGGCTACCGAAGCCCCCGGGAACGATCACCCCATCGATACCATCCAGCACCGAGGTATCGGTGAGATCGGTTGTCTCTATCCACTGGAGATTAATTCTACATCCCAGATGGGCCGAGCAGTGGTGGAGGGATTCAATAATAGAGGCATAGGAGTCTTCAAGCTTGGTGTACTTACCACAGATAGCGATAGTTATCTCACGGGTAGGGTTTCGGATGTTCTCAATTAGTTTCTTCCATCTCCTGAGGTCAGGGGGAGAGTAGATGGTGAGTTTTTTGTGGATGATCTCAGCCAGCCCCTCTTTTTCAAAGATGAGGGGGATCTCATAGATATCATCCACATCAAGGCCGGTTATAACCGCCTCAGGGCTCACATCACAGAAGGCGGAGATCTTTGATCGGATCTCTTTTGTTAAGAGTTCGGCACACCTGCCGATGATAATATCGGGGAAGATGCCCCGTTGTTTAAGAAGTGTGACACTCTGCTGGGTTGGCTTTGATTTCTGTTCACTGACTCCATGGGGGATGGGTACATAGGTGAGGTGTATGTAGATGATATTGTTTCTGCCCACATCCTCTTTCATCTGCCGCATGGCCTCTAGGAAGAGTTCATTTTCAATATCACCCACGGTTCCCCCGATCTCTATGATCATGAGATCGGCAGATTCTTCTTCTGCAATGTGGTAGATGTGCTCTTTAATGATATCGGTGACATGGGGGATGTACTGGACGGTCTTACCCAGATAGTCGCCTCTGCGCTCTTTTTCTCTGACCAGGTGGAATACCTTGCCCATGGTAAGATTCCAGGTGGACTTGCACCCGATACCCAGAAATCGCTCGTAGTGGCCAAAGTCCATATCCACCTCACCGCCGTCATCCAGCACAAACACCTCTCCATGCTCAAAGGGGTTCATGGTTCCTGGGTCAACATTGAGATAGCCGTCACATTTGATGGGGATGATCTTGAGTCGTGCAGAGAGTAGATGGCCTATGGAGGCGGCAGCGATTCCTTTTCCGAGTCCTGAGAGGACCCCACCGGTTACAATGATATATTTGGTTTGAGGCATG
>JADFWK010000022.1 GCA_015223015.1 Pseudomonadota bacterium | reverse complement strand
TTTTCAACGAGTTGAGGGATTTCCAAGAAACCAATCTTCCCTTGCAAAAAGGCGTTGACAGCTATTTCGTTGGCGCCACTGAGTACGGCTGGCATACTGTGCCCTGTCTTAGCTGCAGTCAGGGCCAGGTCCAGACATCTGAATCTCTTTTTGTCGGGTTCTTCGAAACTCAGTTTTTCGATGCTCAAAAAATCCAAGGATGGCGATTCTCCGTGAAGATGTCTCGGATAGGAGAGGGCGTAGGATATTGGGATCCTCATGTCCGGACAGGCCAGTTGGGCGATAATAGAGCCGTCTGCATACTCAACCATTGAATGGATAATGCTCTGCGGGTGGAGAAGGATTTCTATTTGATCTATATCTACATTGAAAAGCCATTTTGCCTCGATTGCCTCAATCCCCTTGTTCATCATCGTTGCTGAGTCTATGGTTATTTTGCGTCCCATTTTCCATTTCGGGTGTTTTAGTGCCTGCTCGGGGGTAACCTCCGATAGGCGGTCGATAGAAAAATCTTTGAACGGTCCGCCAGATCCTGTCAGGATAATTTTCCTGAGATCCTCTCTCATGTGTCCTTGGATAGACTGCTGTATCGCACTGTGTTCACTGTCGATGGGGATTATGTGTGCACCTCTCTTTTGTGATTCGCTCGTCAGCAAAGATCCTGCTATTACCAATGTCTCTTTATTGGCTAAAGCAACATCCTTGCCCGCGGTTATGGCTGAATATGTTGGAAGGAGTCCAGATGATCCGGTCATTGCTGCAATCGCCATATCCACTTCCGAAAGCGTCGCTATCTGCACATAGCCTTTCGTTCCGGATAAGATCTCTGTGTTTGCCTGGTTGTTGAGCTTGATTTTCAGCTCCTTGGCAACATCAGAATTAATCACTGCTGCAAAAGGCGGTTTGAATTCTCTTATCTGTTCGGCAAGGAGATCTATGTTTTTTCCTGCGCCAAGCGCTATTATGCGGTATCGATCCGGATTTCCCCGAATAACCTCGAGCGAATTAATTCCGATATAGCCAGTGGAACCCAGAAGGCATATGTTTTTCAAAACAAAATAGCTCCTTATTCCGTAGATTGTTGCGTTCGTAACCCAATAAAACCTCAGTAGCTCAAATAAAGGTAGAGGACAGGGATTGCAAAAAGTAGACTATCTATTCTATCGAGTATACCTCCATGGCCTGGCAAGACCGTACCGCTATCCTTTATATTGGATATTCTTTTGAGCAAGGATTCTGCTAGGTCGCCAACCTGTCCGCTGATTCCTACTACTATAGCTAATACCACAACAGAGATAAGAGATAAAGAGGGAAAGAATAACAAGCCGAAGATGCCGGCACTCAGTACGTTTGCCAATAAACCTCCTACAGTACCCTCCCAGGTTTTTCCTGGGCTTATCGGGGTGAGTTTATGCTTGCCCAAGTACCTTCCAACATAAAAGGAGCCGGTGTCGCCAGCGAAAATAACAGCCAAGATAAAAAAAATCCAGATCTTACCCTGATCCAGCCCTGCAATTAACAGAAAAAAGATCAAGGGCAGGCAGATATAAAAAGGTCCAATAATGGTCTGTGCGAAATAGGTACTGTTGGGGTAATTCTTCTCATTACTGAACAGAAAGAATGCTAAGGGGAACATAACAAAAAGGGGGAGTATAGCCATAAAGAAGAGGCCTTTATACAGGAGTGAGCAAAACAGCAAAATGGTCAACACATAAGCAATAAACACGATTGTTTTTGCCACCCGAGGTCCCAGCATTGCGTAAAATTCATATAAACCTCGTAACGCTACCACTAGGACGACTATGGTCAAGACCCAGAAAGGAGCAAACCAAATGATTCCAGTCAGTAAAGGCACTGCAATGAAGGCCGTTATAACCCTCTTCATGTGGGCAGTCATGTATTCTTTCCTTTTTTTGATTATTGCTTCAGCTCCCTTTTACCAATCCTTATCCCAAAGAGGGCGGGGTTTTTCGGAAGTGACGAAAAGCCCCGCACTCGGGGTAAAAGCCTGGGGTTATAGAAAACTTTCAACATATATACGCAGCTAAAGTAATAATCAAATTCCTCTTTTTACTCGGGGTGAATGGTCTGTTCTCCAGTGCTGCCGAAACGTCGTTCCCGTTTCTGGTAGTCGAGAAGGGCCTCAAGGTATCTCTCCTTGCGGAAATCTGGCCAGAGCGTAGGAGTAATAAAGATTTCTGTATAGGCCACCTGCCAGAGAAGAAAGTTGCTGATTCTATATTCCCCACTTGTCCTGATGAGTAAATCCGGATCTGGGGTATCAGCGGTATAAAGATACTCACTCAGACGCTCCTCTGTGATCCGCTTGACGTGTAAGGTGCCTTTTTCAATGTCCTCCAGCATTTTTTTCACTGCCTGGACGATTTCCTGTCTCCCTCCATAGCTCAGGGCAAGGGTCAAGGTCATCTCTGTATTGTGCTCAGTTTTTTCTATCGTTTGCCACAGGGTCCTTTGAACCTCTGGAGGAAGTTTTTCTGTTTGCCCGATACAGGCGAGCCGAATGCCATTATCCATCATCTCCTTCAGTTCACTCTTGAGATAGCGGTTCAAAAGACCCATTAAGGCCTTTACTTCATAGGAAGGTCTTTTCCAGTTTTCCTCGCTAAAGGCGTAGAGGGTGAGCCACTTTATGCCTAGTTCACGGCTTGTTCGGACAATATCTCGTACCGATTCTGTGCCCTTTTGATGACCGACAAGCCTGGTAAGGGCTCTTCTCTTTGCCCACCGGCCGTTACCATCCATTATAATGGCGACATGTCGGGGCAGTTTATCTGGGTCTAATTGTTCCATGTGCGCGGGTTAATATAAGAATGTGAGAGGGCATGGTGTTTGTGAGCGGCAGTTCGTATCAAAATTCGAGTATTTCCTTTTCCTTTTCTGTTTGGATGCTATCTATTTTTTCAATGAATTCATCGGTAGTCTTTTGCACCTTATCTTGGTACTTGTACATCTCGTCTTCAGATATTTCGCTCTCTTTTTTTAACTCCTTCAACAACTCGTTGGACTCACGTCGGTGATTCCTGATGACTATTTTGCTCTCCTCCGCTGTTTTCTTTGCCACCTTCGCAAGTTCTTTCCGTCTTTCCTCGGTCAGGGGAGGTATTGAGATCCTGATCAGTTTCCCATCATTCATAGGTGTGAGTCCAAGCCCGGATTTCAGTATGGCCTTCTCAATGTCTCCTATGATGGATTGATCCCAGGGCTGGACAATCAAGAGCCTGCTTTCCGGACTGCTCATAGAGGCTGTTTGATTTAAGTGCATCTGTGTTCCATAACATTCGACCATCATGTCTTCAAGGATGGATGTCGATGCCCTGCCAGTCCTCATCTTCTTGAATTCTCGATCGAGGGCATGGACCGTCTTTTCCATTTTTTTGCTCATCTCCGATAAGATCTCATCTTTCATCGCCTTCTCCTGCTATGAGAGTTCCAATGCTCTGCCCAGAGACAATCTTTTTGATATTTCCCCTTTTGCCTATATTAAAGACGACAATTGGAATCTGCTGGTCCATCGCCATAGATATGGCAGTCAGGTCAATTACCGCGAGCCGGTCTCTTAATACCTGGTCATAACTGATCTTACGAAACAGTTTGGCACCTGGCTCCGTGACTGGGTCCCGATCATAAACACCATCAACTTGAGTAGCCTTGAGAATAACTTGTGCATCTATTTCGGTGGCCCGGAGAGTGGCTGCGGTATCGGTGGTGAAGAAAGGGTTCCCGGTCCCACCTGCAAATATTACAATCCTCCCTTGATCCAAGTGTTTGAGTGCTCTGTTTCTATCAAACGGTTCAACCGCTCTGTCTACTGCGAGTGCGCTCATTGCTGATGCGGGTGTGCCCGTTGCGCTGAGAACCTCACGCAGGGCAAGTGCATTGATAACCGTAGCCAGCATCCCCATATAATCTGCAGTTACTCTGCCGATGCTATACTCAGATGATTTTATTCCTCTGAAAATATTGCCACCTCCGATTACAATACCTATTTGTGCGCCAACCCGGTGAGCCGATTGAATGTCAGAAGCAATATCCTTGAGGGTTGGAGGGTTTATCCCACTATTCCTATCTCCCATAAGGGATTCACCGCTCAGTTTCAATAAGATCCTCTTAAAGCGCAGGTCGCTCTGAGATACCGGCATTCTGTTTTACCCAGTTGTTATGGAGGCTAAAGCGCACGCCTCTCAGGCCTTCTGGACCATCAGTCATTCCTTCTAACAGGCTGTTGCCCAAACCGCAATTCCTTTGCATTATATCTTATCGTCAGTTTGCCCTAGCTGAAACCTAACGAACCTCTTAATAATAATATTTTCACCGGTTTTTGCTTTCAGTTCATTGAGAATATCCTGAATAGTCAAATCAGGATCTCTTACGTAGGGTTGATTGAGCAGACAGATATCCGTGAAGAATTTCTTTAATTTCCCTTCAATAATTTTTTCCACAACCTTTTCCGGTTTACCCGAGTCAAGAGCCTGGGCACGGTATATTTCTTTCTCTCTTTCTACTGTATCTGCAGGGAGCTTCTCCGGAGAGATAGCTATTGGATTTGTTGCTGCTATGTGCATGGCCAGATTCTTGGTAAAACTGGTAAAATCGTCTGTTTTGGCGCTGAAATCGGTTTCGCAATTCACCTCCACAAGGACACCAATTTTTCCGCCCATATGCACGTAGGCTTGGACTTGGCCCTCAGAGGCGCTTCTGCCTTCTCTTTTTTGGGCCTTTGCTATACCCTTTTTTCGTAAGATGTCAACGGCCGCGTTAATATCATTGCCTGCTTCCTGAAGGGCATTTTTGCAAGCCATGATCCCCACACCAGTCTTTTCTCTCAGTTCCTTTACGAGCTCGCTCGATATTTTCAATGTGTCTTCTCCTTTTTATGGTTCGACCCGATTCTCCTCTAAATCGTTTACCTCAGCGGATTTCTTAGTCTTCGGTTTTTTCGTAACAACCACAACGGGAGATTCTTCCTTTTGCTCTTCTGTTGGCTTGACTTCCTCTTCCTTGATTTCTTTCATCTCTTTTTCCTTGGTTTCCAGCTCTTCCTCAGCCCTCAGTTTTGCTTCTCTCTCATTGTGTCCCTCAATGCATGCATCAGCAATAATAGAGGTTAAAAGCCTAATGGCTCTTATGGCATCATCGTTTCCGGGGATCAGATATTCAATATTTTCAGGGTCCCCGTTTGAATCAACAATAGCTATTATAGGGATTCCCAATCTTTTTCCTTCGTTTATTGCGATGGCTTCCTTCTTTGTATCTACAATAAACAGGGCAGCAGGACTTTCATCCATTTCTTTAATGCCACCCAAGTTGGCTTCTAGCTTGGTCAATTCCTTTTCCATCCTTATTGTTTCTTTTTTTGTGTAGCGGCTGAAACTTCCATCTCTTTTCATCTCTTCGAGTTCTTTTAGTCTATTGATTCTTTGTTTTATGGTCTGAAAATTAGTAAGCGTGCCGCCCAGCCACCTGTTATTCACGTAAAACATACCACATCGCTCAGCCTCTTCCACAATTGAATCCTGAGCTTGTTTTTTGGTGCCCACAAAAAGAACGGTCCCACCTTCGGATACCGTCCTTACAACAAAATTATGCGCCTCCTTCAATAATCTGGCGGTATTTTGCAGATCTATAATATAGATTCCGTTTCTGGCTCCAAAGATATAGGGTTTCATCTTGGGATTCCATTTTCTGGTCTGATGCCCAAAGTGAACTCCTGCTTCAAGTAAAAGCTTCATACTGATTTCGGCCATAAAATTACTCCTCCTTCTTGTTAGGTTTTCCCCAGGCCGGGTACGGAACATAACCTCCCTTTTCCAGAAAACAGAGGCAGTCCCAAATGTTTGTTTTGTTTACCCTTTTTTTCTAATACGATCAAGGAAAAAATCC
>JADFWK010000165.1 GCA_015223015.1 Pseudomonadota bacterium | reverse complement strand
TAATGATACCTATCAATATAATCATTTCCCCAATGTTGTTACCAGCCTGGAATTTGAACGCATCCTGAGCGCATCCGGCCCTTATAAGGGTCATCTTGTAAGACCCTCAGATAAAAAGGAACCTAAAAAGATCGCCTGGATACAGTGTGTGGGTTCAAGGAATATCCATACAGGGGATAGAGGTTATTGTTCGTCTGTCTGTTGCACCTATGCCATAAAAGAGGCCATGATAGCCAAAGAACACTCCTCTATACCAGTAGACGCCGCTATCTTCTATATAGATGTGCGCACCTATGGTAAAGACTTTGAGCGGTACTATAACCGGGCCAAAGAGGAGATGGGGATCCGCTTTGTAAAATCGAGGATCAATAATATATTGGCGGGTGATGAGCCGGGAAGCCTCAAGATTCTGTATACAGATGAGGCAGGACGAAGGGTGCAGGAAGACTTTGATATAGTAGTCTTATCAGTAGGCATGGATATACATCAAGACTCTATTGACCTGGCAAATAAACTCGGCATTGAGCTGGACCACTACAATTTTGTGCACACCAGTAGTTTTGAACCTGTTAGCACATCAAGAGCGGGGATCTATGTATGTGGAACTCTTGAGGCTCCCAAGGATATCCCCGATACCGTTGCCCAGGCAAGTGCGGCTGCAGCCTCGGCTACCTCTGCCCTTTCAGAAGTAAGGGGGACCAGAGTCAAGACAAAGGAGTATCCGCCTGAACGGGATGTTAGTAAAGAACCAATAAAAATCGGCGTCTTTATCTGCCACTGCGGCATAAACATAGGCGGGGTAGCAGACGTACCTGCGATTGTTGAATACGCAAAGACTCTTCCACATGTGGAATATGCAGAAGATAATCTCTTCTCGTGTTCGGAAGATACCCAGGCAAAGATTAAACAGGTCATTATGGAAAGGGGTTTAAACAGGTTGGTGGTAGCATCATGTACACCGAGAACACATGAGGCATTATTCAGAGAGACATGCAGGGAAGCCGGCCTTAATCCCTATCTGTTTGAGATGGCCAATATCCGGGATCAATGTACGTGGGTCCACATGCAGGAGCCGGAACGGGCCACGGAAAAGGCAAAGGATCTGATGCACATGGCAGTGGCAAAGGCCGCTACATTGGAGCAGCTTTATCCAGTCCCCCAGCCGGTCTGCCCGGAAGCCCTGGTTGTCGGTGGGGGCGTGGCCGGGATGACAGCGGCCTTGGAACTGGCCGAACAGGGATTTAATGCCTGTTTAATAGAGAGGCAGGATAGACTGGGCGGTCATGCTTTTAGATTACATACCACATGGAAGGATGAAAGTGTACAGCCCTATCTTGAACAAATGGTTAAAAGAGTTACTGACCATCCACTGATTGATGTGCATTTGCAGACTGAAATCAAGGAGGTAGATGGCATTATAGGAAATTTTCGATCCAAACTGGTCAATGCCAGGGGTAAAGAAACAGAGGTGAGTTACGGCGCGGCTATTATAGCAAATGGGGCAAAGAGTTACGAGCCTGAAGAGTATCTCTACGGTGAAGATCCCAATATCTTGTTATCTTTGGATCTGGATCAGGAAATTATGCACAATGCCAGCAGGCTGAAGGAGGTAAACAGTGCTGTTTTTATCCAGTGTGTTGGCTCCAGGGAGCCAAGCAGGCCTTATTGCAGCAAGGTGTGCTGCACCCATTCCATCCACAGTGCGTTGGCCCTAAAACAATTAAACCCTGATATGGACATCTTTATACTCTACAGGGATATAAGAACCTATGGAGAAAGAGAAGATTTATACAGAGAGGCGCGATCCAAAGGTATTCATTTTATCCCTTACGAAATAGATGATAAACCCACGGTTGAAAAAAGGGGTGGGAAATTAAAGGTGATTGTTACAGATCAGGTAATCAAGATGCCTGTGGAGATAGATAGCGATATTATAACCCTGGCCTCGGCTGTCGTACCGCAGGATGATAATGGTGTGCTTTCAAAGCTCTTTAAGGTGGCTACGAATCAGGATGGCTTTTTCATGGAGGCTCATGCAAAGCTGAGGCCTGTAGATTTTTCTTCCGCAGGGATATTTGTCTGTGGATTGGCCCACTCTCCCAAGTTAATAGAAGGAACTATTTCCCAGGCAAAGGCAGCGGCATCCCGTGCAATTACTGTCCTGGTTAAGGATGAGGTTATGGCCGAGGGTATTGTTAGCTCGGTAAATGAGGATATCTGTGCGGGATGTGGTATCTGTGAGCAGATCTGTTCTTATGCCGCCATCAAGGTAGATATAGAAACCAGGGTAGCCAGGGTGAACGAGATTCTGTGCCAGGGCTGTGGGGCCTGTGCGGCCGCTTGCCCATCAGGGGCTGTCCAGCAGAGGGGATTCATGCGAGAACAGATGCTGTCTATGACCGGTGCCTTTCTGGAGGCAGCAAGTTGATATCATTTCATTTATCATTGATGAGAAGGCCTGACTTCTCGGGGGAATAAGGTTGAGGATTTCTTCTTATCGAAAGAAGTTAAGAAAAGTGAAAATGTAAAGGAGGCATGATAAGTGAATGAGAATAAGTTTGAGCCCAAAATTGTCGGCTTTTGCTGTAACTGGTGTTCTTACGCCGGCGCTGACCTTGCCGGAGTGGGCAGGCTCCAATATCCACCTGATATAAGGGTAGTAAGGGTAATGTGTTCCGGGAGGGTTAGTGACCTTTTAATACTTAACGCTTTCGCTATTGGTGCGGATGGCATTTTAGTTGCCGGCTGCCATCCTGGAGATTGCCACTATCTGAAGGGCAACTTGGCTGCCAGAAGAAGAGTCATGGGACTGAAGCCTTTTCTTGAAGCTATAGGGATAAGACCTGAGAGGCTTAGGTTAGAATGGATAGCGGCATCTGAAGGACCAAAGTTTGCCGAGACAGTCATGAGCTTCACCCAAACGATAAAAGAACTTGGGCCAAGCCCATTTAACAGGAGGCGGAATGGACATTAAATATGTGCCTACAATTTGTCCTTATTGTAGCTGCGGATGCGGAATATATCTTGTAATCAAAGACGGAAGGATAATCGGACAAGAGCCATGGAAGGAGCATCCGGTGAACGAGGGGGCAAATTGCCCCAAAGGTAAGAATGCCTATGCGTACATCTATAGTGAAGACAGGCTGAAAATGCCATTAGTGAGAAAGAACGGTGTCTTTAAGGAAAGCTCCTGGGAGGAGGCGCTTAACCTGGTTTCCTCCAAACTAAAGGAGGCTGCCCCGGAGAAGTTTGGCCTTATCGCCTCGTGCAGGAATAGTAATGAGGATGCTTATGTGATTCAAAAATTTGCCCGTGTGGTTATGGGCACCAATAATGTGGAATACTGCGGTAGATTATGTCACTCGTCGGCAGTAGCCGGGTTAGTTCCTACAATGGGCTCTGGGGTGATGCAGACCTCTCAACTTGAAATTGAGCTTGCCGACTGTATCTTTCTTGCCGGTGTTAATCTGAAGGAAACCTTTCCCATGATAAGCAGGAGGGTGCTCAGAGCGAAAGACAGGGGGGCAAAGGTTATTTATACAGATCCTAGAAATACAGCTACAGCGAGATACTTAGCTGATATCCACTTGCAGTTAAAGTCAGGCACGGATGCAGCCCTGATAAATGCCATGATGAGCATTATTCTGGCTGAGGGGCTAGAGAATAAAGAATTCATTGCAACGAGAACCGCCGGATTAGATGAATTGCGCAATTTTCTCTCCAAAATCGATTTAAAGCAAGCAGAGGAACTTACCGGTGTTCCTATAGAAAAGATTAGAGAGGCGGCAATTACTTATGCCAGGGCAGAGAGAGGGTGCATACTCTATAACCAGGGTATATGCCAGCACACCGTTGGTGGAGATAATGTCAAGCTTCACGCTGACCTGGCCCTTCTTTGTGGGCATGCCGGTAAGCCTGGGAGTGGGGTAAACTCAATGAGAGGCCAGATAAATGGTGAGGGCAGCGGTGATATGGGTTGCCTGTGTGTCTTCTATCCTGGATTTAAGCGTGTAAGTGAGGAGGCGGCAAAATTCTTCGAGGATGCTTGGGGAGTGAGCAATCTGCCCACTAAGCCCGGTATGACCTATATTGACCAGCTATATAACTGCAAGTTTCTCTATATGATTGGCGGGGATCCCATGATGGTGGTGCCCGATGTTAATAATGTGAAGAAGGTGTTGCAGAATATGAATTTCATAGTTGTTCAGGACATATTCCTCACTGAGATAGCTAGGCTTGCTCACGTAGTGCTACCGGCTGCTACCTGGGTGGAACGAGAGGGCACCCATACTTTCGTAGATAGAAGGGTGCAAAAGATAAATAAGTTCATCGACACTCCCGGCGAAACCAAGCCTGACTGGCTGATTGTAAGCCAACTAGCCGAAAGGATGGGCCATAAGGATAAATTCAGTTTCAGTTCTGCCGGCGAAATATTTGAAGAGATAAGAAGCTGTATTCCCCAGTATAAGGGAATAACCTATGAACGGCTAGAAAAGACGGTAGGAGGAATTCACTGGCCTTGCCCTTCAGAAGAGCATCCGGGCACACCTACGATGTTCTTGGAGAAATTTGGCACACCTGATGGTCTCGGTCATTTTCAGCCTGTGGAGTATAAGCCCCCGGCAGAGATGCCGGATGAAGAATACCCCTACTTTCTGACTACTGGAAGAAGTATATTTCATTACCATACCGGACATATGACAAGGAGGACCCCAAAGCTAATGAATGAGGTTCCTCGGGGCTTTGTTGAGGTCAATCCCAAGGATGCTATTAAGGCAGGAGTCAAAGATAGGGATATCGTTACTCTGGAGACAAGGCGAGGCAGCATTGAAGCCGAAGCCAGGGTTACTGATAACGTACAACCAGGATTGCTGTTCATTCCCGTCCATTTTGCCGATTCCTGTGCCAATGTGCTAACAAACTCAGCATTAGATCCCAGTTGCAAGTGTGCTGAAACTAAAGTGTGTGCTGTCAGACTGGAGGTGAAACGGTGAAAGGAGACATGTACCTGGCCTGGTCTTCAGATAGTGAGATTCTGAATAGATCAGAAAATGGTGGGATAGTTACGTCCTTGCTCAAGTTTGTGCTGGATACTAAACGAGTAGATGCAGTGCTGGCGGTAAAAGCAAGGGGTGACGATAGATACGATGGCGGCCCTGTCTTAATTACTGATCCAAGTGAGTTAATTGAGACAGCCGGGTCATTGCATTGTTCTTCTCCTAATATTGCACGATTTCTCAAGGAATACCTTGGGGGCGCTTTTGATATGAAATTGGCTGTAGTGGGAAAGCCTTGCGATATCAGAGGGACCATTGAGTTAGTTAAGAGGGAGCAGGTCAACCTTGATAACCTGTTCCTCATAGGTCTGAACTGTAGCGGCACACTATCTCCGGTGGTGGCTAAAAGGACAATCATCGAAGAGTTTGGAGTTGACCCTCTGAATATTATTCACGAGGACATCGAAGATGGCAACCTTATTATCATGCTGAAGGATGGAACCGAAAAAACAAAAGATTTAAAAGCGCTGGAGGAGAAGGGATATGGGCGCAGGGAGAACTGCCGAAGGTGTGAAATTAAGATTCCCACCATGGCGGATATTGCCTGTGGAAAGTGGGGGACAAGTAACAAGAAAGCAACATTTGTGGAAATTTGCTCCGATAAGGGCGCTGAACTTTTCGAAGAAGCGATCAAAGCCGGCTATATAGCCGTTGAACACGCGGACGACAAAGCTATAAAGGAGAGGAAAGAGAAAGAGCAAGAGGCAATCGAGTCAGCCCTGAAGTGGGAGAAAACAGATTTTGCTCCGCTTAAGAATATGGCTATTGAGGAGAAATTTGATTACTGGTGGGGGCAGTTCAGCCAATGCATTAAATGCTATGGATGTCGGGATGCTTGCCCCATATGCTATTGCAAGGATTGTATCTTAGAAGCTGATAGAGGCGTAGTTATGCCTGGGGAAGTGCCACCTAATGCAATGTTCCCCATGATAAGGATCGCTCATGTCATGGATTCTTGTCTGAACTGTGGTCAATGTCAAGATGCATGCCCTGCCGGCATACCTTTAACCCGATTAATCTTTATGTTAAATAAGGAACTTTACGGTATTTTCAAGTATCAGCCAGGGGTGGATGTAGCGAGCCGTCCTCCCTTAAGGTCAATCACAGATGAAGAATTAACCATACCCGGCGTTGAACTCGTATTTTAGGTTTAGGTTGAGGAAAATTGTAGAACAAGTCATACCGCTTGTGTGGCCTATTCAGGACATTTTTTAAACTCTTTTTGAGGGCTTTTTCAAGCAAATCGGGGTTTTTACTGTTGTAGATTTGTCTTATTGATGACCCTTTCGTAGAACAATATGGTTTTCTCCGCCTCTATGTGAAACAGGTTATATACCGCTATCCCTGGCCCAGAGTACAAGGCCCCTTTGACATGCCCAAACAGTTCGCTCTCTAACAGGGATTCATTGAGGGAGGCACAATTCACTTTCACAAAAGGCTTTCTTCTGCGAGCCGCGGTCTCATGGATAGCCCCTGCAACAAGTTCTTTCCCGGTTCCGCTTTCTCCAAAAATGATCACAGGTGCATCAGACCGTGTGGCACTATCAATCAGGCTGAAGACTTTTTGCATTGAAGCGGAGGAACCCAGGATCCCATGAAAGCCGTCTTGTGAACGAATTTCATGCTGAAACGCTTCGATTTGATGATCTTTTTGAATGAT
>JADFWK010000021.1 GCA_015223015.1 Pseudomonadota bacterium | reverse complement strand
TCTTCTGCAAATCCTTGGGCAGGCTATTCCACTTATCAAGGTTCATCAGTATGAGCCCGTTATTGTGTTCGTAGAAGGGGTGCTCAATACAGTATTTGGTCACCTCAACCCATCCTGCATCAGAAACTCCCTGCATGGGCCAGCCAAAACCATCAATAATACCTCTTTCCAGGCCATTATACGTATCTGGATAAGGGATTTGGACAGGCGTTGCGCCCAATGCTTTAAAGAGGGGATCATAGCAAACGCCTCCACCACGGAGTTTGATTCCAGCAAGGTCCTTGGGGCTCTTAACTGGCTTATTGACCCAGATATAAAACGGCATATAGCTCAGCCATCTGCCTAAAACCTTGATCCCTTTTTCCTGATGAAGCTTGTCTATCAAGGCACGAGCTCCGTTATTCCACTCATCATCATTACTGATCTGTGAGAGGTAGACACAGTAGGCCTCAGGTACTTCCCCAAAATAATAAGCGGTGACAAGGAAAGATGCATCAAGCACACCCCTCTTTATCGCTCCAAACTGTTGAAGACCAGGGAAAATTTCCGGACCACCAAGATGCTTCCATGTAATCTTACCCCCACATGCCTTATTAATCATGGTAACATAAGAAGGAACAACGCCACCTATCGAATGCGTTACAGGCAGAAAGCAGGCGGATTTAATCTCTATAGGGTTTGATGCCGCCTCCGCATTATACCCTGTAGTTAAGGGTGTCAAGAAAGCCAGTGCAACAAATAGAACCAAAAAATAATTTATCTTTTTCATTTTGCCCTCCTATTTTCTTTAGGGTTATTTCCCATTGTACCTCACATTTGTTGTATTCGTCTGCATCAAACACGTGATGTGAGGCCTGTCCATGCCTAGATGTAAAGCCTTTTTAAGGTTAAGCTAATTTAGTACATCTCACCCCCTTTCCACATTAAATCTAAAAATCCAGGCTCCCTTCTTAAAATGTAAACTCATGGCTTAAGCCCTTATTCCAGGAATCAACCCTTACCTTTCTCAGCCCGTAATGCCTTAGTCTCTGTTTCATTAGTAGACAAATCAGTGTTAAGAGATACCAGGTAGTGCTCTCGAGCCGATTTAAGGCTTACCTTGCCATTTATAACATCCCATCGAACACGTTCTGGATCTCGCTCCCATGGGGGACCATAGCCACCGCTGCCGGGGAGAGATATACTGAGTACGTCTCCGGCCTTTATCTCACTCACTCCTTTAGACTTTACGACCTGCTCTCTGTCTGTCCTAGGGTTTAAGAGCATGCTTGCCTTGCTTCCTTCTCTCCCACCAAAAAGCCCTTGAGGGGCAAACTTCCTTCTATCTGAATAACGGGCAAATGTAACATCGGCGTGGAAACGTATGTCTCTACGAAGGCTTAGACCACCTCGCCATTTACCAGCTCCACCTGAATCGGGAATAAACTCATAGCGCTCAATAGTAACAGGGTATTCTAATTCCGCTGCCTCTACAGGTGTATTCATGAACCGTCCTAAATGCAGATCCTGCCCGTCTGCTCCATCTTTATCTGGTCTAGCTCCGCAACCTCCTCCTTGAATTTCTACGTAGATAAATCGCTTACCAGTTTCAGGGTGAATCCCGGTGAAGCTAGAAGTACATGCCTGACCATGGCTTCCGGCAACTACTCGATCGGGAAGTATCGGTGCCATAGCCTTTAGCATAGCTTCAACAATTTTTGTCATTGTCTCACTACGGGCAGTAACTGCCGCAGGGATGACGGGGCATGTGATAAGTCCTTTCTCTGGCCTTACTTCAACAGGGAGAAAACAGCCTGAGTTTATAGGCATATAAGGGTCCACCAGTCCCACTACAGTATAAAAGACCCCTCCTTCGCTACAAGACCAGGGACAATTAATGTTTCCCTGTGTTTGAGGGCTACTTCCATGAAAATCTACTATCATGGAATCTCCTTTTATATCTATGTTGACGTGGAGTTTGACAGGTTCGTCGCTGTGACCGTCATCGTCTATCCAATCCACAGCCGAATATCTTCCATCAGGCAAATCCTTAATGAATCGACGTGTCCTTTTTTCGCTATAGTCCATGAGCATATTCGTACATTCCTTGAAGACACCTATGCCATATTTGGATATGAGTTCCTTAACCCGAGAAACTCCACCCAGTGTAGTGGCTGCCTGGGCCCTGAAATCGGCAAGAGTTTTTTCAGGGATACGAATGTTGCTGCCAATAAAGGCAAATATCTCCTCATTCTCTTCACCTTGATGGTAAAGTTTAATAAATGGGATGCGCAGGCCTTCCTGGTATATCTCAGTGAGCCCACCTGCGACCCCTCCAGGGACACAACCCCCCATATCGAGCTGATGGCAGATGTTAGCAGCAAAGCCTACTAGTTGATTGTTGAAGATAGCTGGAGAGAAGAATTGCACGTCAGGAAGGTGCTGACCGCCTAAATAGGGATCATTGGTGACAACGACATCCCCATCTCGCCAGTTGTCCTTTTGATAATGCTTAACCATGTTGTAGCAGGTGCGCGGTAAACTGAACATCATGAGCGGGCAAAGGTGGGCCTGTGATAGGATACGTCCTTCGGGGCCTAGCACAGCACAGTTAAAATCCATGATTTCCTTGACGATGGTACTCCTGCCCATACGCTGTAGAGCGTATCCCATATCATCAGCCACAGCTTCCAGACTATATCGAATTACCTGCATAGTTACCTTATCTGCTTTATATTTAGCCATATTATAAGAGATCCTCGATAGTAATTACCAAATTCATATATTTATCTACAAGACAACTGCATCCTTGTGGAATAAAGGTAGTTGAGACCCTTTCTTCTATGAGGCAGGGACCATACAGAGCTGTTTTTGGGCCTAAAAGGATTAGGTCGTAAATGGGAATCTCAGTGGGCCCGGTTTCAAGCCAGACAGTTCTCTTCTCTTTCTCTGCTTTATCAAGGGGTGACGGAGCGTCTGAGTAATAAGGTAATATGACTTGAGGAGTTTTACCGTTAACCCTTACTCTTAAATTTACGAATTCCAGCATCTCATCTGGATTAGAATAAGAATATGCTTTTTGATGAGCTTTATGGAAGTTAGACCTAATATCCTCAATGTCGAGAAGATCAACGCTTGAAACAGCAGTTATAGGGATATTGAGTTCCCAGGATTGACCATCATAGCGAAGGTCAGATGACCACTCCACCGCAACATCCTCTCTTTTCACCCCTTCTTTCTTTAGCTGTTGAATCCCTATATCCTCGAGCTCTTGAAATTTAGACAGCAATTCATGGGGCTGGAGATCCTGCTCCCTTTTACTTATTGTGGTAACATAGTCATGTTGGATGTCAGCCACTAATAACCCTACAGCGGAAAGTACTCCACACATAGGAGGTACAATAACCTTTGGTATATGCAGTTCCATCGCTATTTCAGCAGCGTGCAGATTGCAGGCTCCGCCAAGAGTTACCAAAATGAACTCTCTGAGGTCGTAGCCTCTTTCTACAGAGCTGGCACTAATGCCTTTCGCCATGTTGGCATTTACGATTTTGATTATGCCAAGTGCACCCTCCTCCACCGAAAGACCCATTTTCTCTGCTATATTTGCCTTTACTGCCTCATAGGCCTTTTCAGGATAAAGCCTTTGTTTCCCTTCATTAAAGAACTCAGGGTTGAGTCGCTTTAATACCAAGTTGGCATCAGTTACAGTAGGTAATTTTCCTTCTTTATTATAACATGCAGGGCCAGGCTCTGAACCAGCACTCTGCGGACCAACATTTAAAACACCAAGTTCATCTACCCACGCGATACTACCTCCACCTGCACCAATGGTTCTTATGTCAATCATAGGCAGTTTAATGGGGTAATTAGTTACCCCACCCCATGTTGTGCTCCTGGGTACACCTCCATCGATAATACTGATATCGAAGGTGGTGCCACCCATATCTGCTCCTACCGCCAATTTGCTACCGACGAGTTCGGCAATAAAGGCTGTTGCCATAGCCCCTGCTGCTGGTCCGGAGTTAATCAGATTGGCGGCATGGGTCTCGGCCATCTCAACACTCATAGAACCACCGTTGCTTTGCATAATATGAAGGTTGACATCACCATATTTCGCATTTAAACACTTTATTAGGTTATCCATGTATTCTGCTATGACAGGGCCAAGATAACTATTCATCACCGTGGTACAGGTTCGTTCGTATTCCCGAAATTCTGGGCATATTTCAGATGAGAGCGATATTTTCGCCTTTGGGTAAATTTCTTGGCAAATCTCAGCTACTCTTCTTTCATGTGTGGAGTTAAGAAAACTGAAAAGTAAAGAAATAGTTATTGCTTCTATTCCCAGTTCTTTAAAAAATTCTACGGCCTGTCGTACTGAATCTTCACCCAGTGGTACCACTACCTCGCCCTTACTATTTATTCTCTCGGTGATACCCTTTCTTAAGTAGCGTGGAACTAAAGGTGGAGGATTGTCAACTTCAAAGTCATATGCAGCATCCTTGGGACGCGCGACCCTCCTAATCTCGAGCACGTCTTCAAAACCCTCAGTAGTGATAAGGCCAACCTTAGATCCTTTTCCCTCCACAATAGCATTAGTGCCTATAGTGGTGCCATGGGCAATGCTATAGGTAAGCTGAAGCGATTGACCAGATATTTCCAAAATATCAGCTATTCCATTGAGGACACCCATTGCAAGATCTTTATGAGTAGTGGGGGTTTTGACATAGTTAAATCTCCCCTTGTCATCCATTAAAACTAGATCAGTGAAAGTCCCCCCTACATCAATCCCAATTCTCATAGTCTTCCTCTATTAAAATCATTATATTCCTTTTGAGGCTATTACACTATCTCTTTCTTGGATTTTTGTATCAACAAATATTTCTGGATTTTGCCGGTTGCAGTTCTGGGGAGTTTATCAATAAATTCAATATATTTAGGGATTTTGAACTTACCTATTTTGCCATGTAAAAATGCTATAACCTCCGGGGCACTCATCTCTGAGTTATCTTGCAAAATTATCGAGGCCTTACCCGCTTCACCCCATTTCTCATCGGGGATTCCATAGACAGCTACATCCCAGATTTGGGGGTTTGTTAAAAGAATCTTTTCAACCTCGGTTGGGTAGATGTTCTCTCCCCCACTGATAAACATGTCTTTTTCCCTATCAACAATGTAGATGAAGCCTTCATCGTCAATTGTTGCCAAGTCTCCTGTGTGAAACCAGCCATTCCTTATCACCCCTCTTGTGATTTCAGGTTTATTCCAATAACCTGACATAAGGATAGGTCCCTTGACTATAATTTCACCAATCTCTCCGGGACTTACCTGTCGCATATCACGATTTACTATCCTTAACTCTCCATGAAGCACAGGTTTCCCTACAGAGCCAATTTTCCTAAGCGCATCATCGGTGGATAACCAGGTAACTATAGATGTTTCCGTCATTCCAAATATCTGACTAAGGGGAATGCCTATATTGTGATATTCCTGAAGCATAGAGGTTGAAACTCTCTCACCACCAGTATAATACGACTTCAAAGATCTCAAATTGTACCGGCTTAAATCGCATTCCTTTAGTATAAAATTCAAAAAAGTAGCCGAAGTTTCAATAATGGTAACATTGTATTTTTCAATGGTATCTAAGTATTCTTGGGGACTAAAGTGTTTTTTATATATTACTGTAGCTCCTTTGTAAAAGGCAGGTGTAGAGTCAACCAGCAGGCCACCTGAATGAAAAAGCGGCCGGGAAACTAAGAAAATGTCAAGGGGAGTTAATCTGTAAAATATATTAGCATTGAGGGCATTGAAAAAGGTCTTTCTGTTAGAAAGGACAGCCCCTTTGGGAAAACCGGTTGTGCCAGATGTATACAAAAGAATATGGGGATCTTCTGAATCTGGTTCCTGAAAGCCGGTGGGTTCAGTTGAAGGATAGGTCTGTATTTTTTGGTAGTTTTCTG
>JADFWK010000164.1 GCA_015223015.1 Pseudomonadota bacterium | reverse complement strand
ATTACCGTGAATCCGGCGCCTTCAAGGAGCATGGCTACCAGGTTCTTGCCGATATCATGCAGATCCCCTTCCACTGTGCCTATGATTACCGTACCGGCGCTGATCATATCTCCGGCGGCAAGAAGCGGTTTGACGATGTCAAGCGCCCCCTGCATGGTCCTCGCTGAAAGGAGAACCTCAGGGATAAACATCTCACCAGATTTCATCCTCTTGCCCACTACATCCATGCCGGGCAAGAGACCGTTATCGACGATCTCTTTGGCTGTTTTGCCCTGGTCAAGGGCCTGTTTTACAAGACTTTTGAGTTCATCACCCTTACCTGCGATTACCAGTTCTGCCATCTTTTCGTACAACTCGGGCATTTCAATTCCTCCTTGATGGGTAACAATTTATTTTTCCAGTGCTTTTAGAAGCTTGGGCAATTCTCCCTCGATCATGCTGTAACAATGCTCTTCGCCGGGAAATTTTTTCTCCTTAACTTCCCTGATGTAGTCCTCGACGGATCGCTTTATCTCTCCAGCCACATCACCGTATCGTTTAACAAATTTGGGAGTGAAAGCCTCGAAATGGCCGATAATGTCTGAGATAATCATCAGTTGACCGTCAGCGTATATCCCGGCCCCGATGGAATAGATCGGGATGGGTAATTTATCCCTGATAACTCGGGTAACTTCTGGGGGAACCCCTTCGATCAGAATGGAGAAAGCGCCAGCTTCGTACACAACCTGTGCGTCGTCTATCACATCAAGGGCCGCTTCCACCGTTCGCCCCTGGGCCTTGAAACCGCCCAGGGCGGTGGAACTCTGGGGTGTCAGGCCAAGATGGCCCATCACCAGCATCCCGCCATCGGCTATGGCCCGGATCACGTCAGCAACTCTTTTGCCACCTTCAAGCTTTACCGCGTCCACCCCTGCCTCCTTATAAAAGCGTACAGCATTCGCGACGGCACCGGGTACGTCTATCTGGTAGGAACCGAATGGCATATCGCCAATAACGAACGTGTTTGCTGCCCCCCTGCGGACGGCCTCGGTGTGGTAGATGCACTGGTCCATGGTAACCGGAATTGTGCCGTCATAACCATAAATACACATTCCTACGCTATCGCCGACCAGGATCATATCTATGCCGGCCTTTTCTGCCAATTTTGCTGTAATGAAGTCATAGGCAGTTACCCATACCACACTATCTCTCGCTTCTTTCATCTTAAGCAAATCCCAGCGGTTTAGTTTCTTTTCAGCCATAGCTATCTCCCTTCTGTATCCTGTTTTGCTATATAAGATTAAATTATAAAGAAAAGTCCTTGAGCCTTATACCATCTTCACTTCTTTTATGAACTTCCCAAAGCCGGCTTCATCTCTTGAAGCAGCTTCAATTCGTTTTATCCCCTCTTTAAGGCTGTCCAAATCCGAAGCCATGGAGATTCTCAGAAAATGCTGGCCTTCCGACCCCTTCAGGCCAAAGGAACGTCTGTCAAGTGTAGCCACACCATGCTTATAAAGGGCAAAAAGCTGGAAGAGGGTTGAAGGACTGGTTTTTCTTCTCTTGTCTGGCGGAAGGTGATCGTAGATTTCCATAATTCCCAATTTTCTGCAAACCTGACCGATGTTGGGGAAGGCATAGAATGCGCCGCCCGGTTTGCAACAGGTCACCCCTTCGATCTGGTTGATCGCTTCAATAACCACATCCCGCCTGGCTTCGAATGCCTTACACATATTGCTCACTATTGCTTTGTTTTCCTCATTGGATAGAGCGGCCAGGCCTGCTGCTTGTATAAAAGGTGAGGTGCAGGAGTAAGTATTAATATTCCACTGGCGGAAAAACTTAGCCTCTTCCACCGTTGGTAAAACCCCATACCCCAAGCGCCAGCCAGTCATGGCAAAGGATTTGGAAAAGCTGTTAAGGAGGATCGTGTGTTCAGTCATGCCCGGATGGGAAATAATACTCTCGTGTTTTCGACCGTCGAAGACGATCTCATCATATACCTCATCAGATAATATTCTTATGGTTGGATCAGCCTTTTCCTTGATGAGAGTCGCAATATTGTTCAAATTATCCTTGCTCAACACACCGCCCGTAGGATTAGAAGGGGAGTTAATGATTAAGAGCTTAGTTTTAGGCGTAATCAGAGGTTCAAGATCGGCCGCTTCAAACCGGTACCCCTTTTCCTCTCGAAGTTGAAGGGGGATAGGGGTTGCCTTAACAAAATTTATCCATGACTCGTAAATGGGAAAACCGGGACTGGGGTAGATTACCTCTTCTCCGGTGTTGACATAGGTCAGCAGGCTGTAACCTATAGACGGCTTGCCTCCGCTGGTTACAACGACCTGATCTGGACTGACACTAACGCCTCTAGTTTCCTGGATCACCTCGGCTATTTTCTGCCTAAGAGGAAGTATCCCTTGAGGGTCAGTATAATGGGAATTACCATCCAGTATGTTATCGATGGCAACTTGATTAATATTACTTGCACTGTCAAAATCCGGCTCGCCCAAATTTAGTTTGATCACATGCAAACCTTCTGCTTCACAACGACGAATGTCATCGCCGATCTTGAATGCGGTTTCGTCGCCCAGATTCTTCAGCCTATCAGCAAACAAATTCACAGCACCCTCCTTACGCCTTGGACGGCGTTTGCTCATTTAAGTGATAAAAACCTCAAGCAAGAGACTTTCATTACATCATGCCTTCCTCTGCCTATGCACACACAATGGGCGATAAAAGCGGAGAAAGTCATTTGATATGAGGCTGGTATAACCATGAGCTTTCTTCTACCTACTTGACATCTCTGCTCTCATTGGCCGCCGTGATAACCCGAAAATATGAGAAAATCACTATCTCATTTCCTTTTTGGGAATTAGCCTCCGAGATAAGCCTTCTTAATTCTTTCATCTTCCAAAATCCTATCTGCAGGAGCTTCGTGCTCTTTTTGGCCCATTACAAGAATGTAACATCGATTAGATATCCTTAGTGATTGATAGGCATCTTGTTCAACAATAATAATGGCAGATCCCATATGATGAATCTCTTGTATTTTTTTAAACACATCTATTCTGGTATTAGGAGCCAAACCCGCTGAGGGTTCGTCAAGCAACAAGAGATTAGGGCCTGTCATCAGAGCCTGTGCCATCGCCAGCATTTGTCGTTGTCCCCCACTTAACGCGCTGGCCTTCTCCTTTCTCTTCACCCTCAGAACCGGAAACAGATCAAAAATTTCTTCTATTCTCTCTTTAAGACCATGCCTCGGCATGGTATAAGCGCCCATGTCAAGGGATTCCGTCACGGTTAACGGTGGAAAGACATTTTCCAGTTGGGGCACGTAGCCGATCCCCACTCTTGCCTTCTCATCTGGCCTCAAATGTGTCACATCAGCACCATTAAACCTAATCTTCCCCTTGGTCGGTATTAGGTAGCCCATAATCGTTTTCAGTAAAGTAGATTTCCCAGACGCATTAGGTCCGATAATGGTTACAATCTCATCATGGTGCAATTCCATAGAAACACCATGTAGAATTTCCATATCCCCATATCCTGAATATATGCTTTTGATCTCTAACAGCACCATAATCTTTAGACCATCTCCCGCGTATCTTTTTTAAGTGGACTTGGAACCGCTTAAGTAGGCTTCCAAGACCCTTTCATCCTTCTGTATCTCTTCGGGTCTTCCTTTTGTGAGATTCGAACCGGCAACCAACACATTGACCAGGTCACATAAGTGCCAGATGACATTCATATCATGCTCTATGATCAGGAAAGTTTTGTTTAAGTTTTTGCGAATATCTACAATGACGTCGACCAATTCAAGGGTAAGCACGGGGTTTACACCAGCAGTAGGTTCATCCAAAAGAAAGATATCGGGGTTTGCCATTAATACCCTCCCCAAAGAAAGCAGCTTCTTTTGTCCGCCGGAAAGGTTCCCAGCATATTCATTCTTAAACCTCTTAAGCTTTATAATCTCAGCAATATCCAGGGCTTTATTCAAATTTTCCTTTTCCTTTCTGAAGATTTCGCGGGGCTTAAGGAAATTGTCGAGTACCTTCTCACCCATTTGATTTTTCGCTGCAAGGAGTAAGTTTTCGAGTATTGTCAATTTTGCGGGAGCTTTAGCAACCTGAAATGTCCGCACCAAGCCCATCCTCGCTATCCTAAACGGATCTAAACCATCAATGCTTTTCCCATTCAACCGGATGTTTCCTGCATCTTTCTCATAGAAACCGGATATAATATTAAACAATGTCGTTTTCCCTGAACCGTTTGGGCCTATCAACCCGGCAATGGTACCCTGTTCCACTGAGAGGGAAACTCCGTCCAATGCCTTTATCGCTCCAAAGCTCTTGTGTACGTCTTCAACTACAAGCATCTTGCATGCTCCTTCATATCAATAGAGCCTCTTCTTCTCCTTTACTAATCCTTCTTGCAAAAACAACATGACAACAACGATTAGGATACCGATGGAAATCATTCTTAAACTGGCAAGCAGTTGGGCTTCAATTGGCAAATAATCCTTCAAGAATCTCGTCGAGTAATAGAGTAGTTGGATGATAAGAGTGCCAATTAGAGCACCTCTATTGTTTCCAATCCCACCCACCATGATCATTGCCCAAACGATAAATGTCTCCATTGGCATAAAAAAGAAAGGATCGACATAGGTCGTATAATGCACAAGAAGACCTCCTGCTATTCCTGCAAAAGCTCCTCCGATCACCATGGTTTTGACTCTGAATTCGTGGATGTTTTTCCCCAAAGAAAGCGGTAAATCATCGTCTTCCCGGATTGCCTTTAAGACTCGGCCAAAGGGACCGTTTATAAGCCGCTGTAATATAAAATAGGTTAAGCCCAGAAATAGCAAAGTGAGGAAAAGATAGAAAAAGGGATATATATTACCAGGGATAATGGATTCCCAGGGACGGGGGATTCCTCTGATTCCGAAGGGACCGCCGGAATAATGGCCCGTTGAAATCCAAGATTCGTTGAGGAAAAATAACCTTACAATCTCTCCGGCGCCCAAAGTCGTAATGGCCCAATAATCAGCCTTTAACCTGCGAGTTGGAATCGAAATGAGAAAGGCAAATAATCCGCTTGCTATAAATGCCCCGAGGATCCCCACAAGAAAATGGACATGACAAAGCATAACCAAAAGGGTGGAGGTGTAGGCCCCTATACAGAAAAAGGCGACATGACCAAAGTTACTCATCCCGCCCACGCCTGCTTGGAAGTTTAGGGAGAGGCTGAGAATACCATACACATTAGCCATAATCATTAAGTAAACAAAGAAATACAAAACCCCCATTTTATCTCTCCCTTTTTCCCATGATTCCTGACGGGCGCCATAGCAGAACAACGATCATAATAATAAAGCTAATGGCCAGCTTGTATCCGGTAGGGATGTAAAGTCCAGTAAGGTTCCCTATTAGGCCATTTAAAGTGAGTATTTTACCTAGATCAGTGTACAGCCCTATATTCTCTGTTAATCCTAAAATCAAGGCACCCACCATAGCGCCGTAAGGATTGCCAAGCCCTCCAAGAATAGATATTGCGAAAACCGGTATCATAACTGAAAAACCCATTCTGGGCGTCAAGTGCGTGTCTAATCCAATCATGATGCCCCCAAGGGCAGCAAGGCTTGCACCCATAAACCAGACCCATCTAACAATCCTTTCCGTATGAATACCACAAGCCTGGGCCAGGGCGGGATTTGCCGAAGTGGCTCGCATTGCCTTGCCCAGCTTAGTCCTTTTCAGTATCAGGTGAATAATGACCATGGAAATAACTGACGTTAGAATAATAAATATCTGGACTGGAGTAATACGAACTCCTATCAGTTCAACCGGATTTTGGAGACCAATGGCATAACCCTTGATTCTTGCTCCCCAGATCGCGCGGACCCCATTTCGCAGGGCAATCCCCAGTCCCAGAGATGTCACCATCAACGCAATACTACTTGCACCACGAAGCCTGATAAAAACGAGTCGGTCTATAAAGATGCTCAGAACTCCCACAACGAGGATTGCAACGAGTCCTGCCAAGATAATGTTCATACCAAGTGTCACATTCATAGTGTATGCGAGAAAAGCCCCGATACAGGCAAACTCTACGTGGGCGAAATTTGCGAACTTCAGTATGTCATAGGTGACAGTAAGACCTATTGCCAATAGGCCAAGTTCGGAAGCTCTAATCAAGGCATTGATTACAATTTGTTGAAATAGCATATAATATTTTAGTAACGTTCAAGAAAAAGAGGAACCTCGAGAGGCAATCTTTACTTAGATTACTCCCCGAGATTTCCACTACCTATTTCTGGTAAATTACCAGCTTACCATTTTTACAAACCATCCGTTGATAGACTTCGTATTTTTGCATGCCATCTGCGTTAAAGGTCTTGTCCCCGCCTCCAGAAACACCACGATATACTGGGGCAACCTTGAATAATGCATCTTTTATAGCTTTTGGTTCTGGACTATTTGCAAAATTTATCGCCAAAGCTGTTAACCAAACCGCATCATAAATATAGTGCCCCCAGACAGTTTGTGGTGGTGCACCATACTTTTCCTGATACATTTCATTAAATCTATTGGCGGCTTTCCCCTTTAAGCGACCGATTAGACCTTTTACGCCTTCGACTGTTTCGGGTATCGAAGGAGCTGTTGCCAGGCTTATCCAGCTGAGGTACCAACCACTCTGGGGTTTGAGCCCCAACTCGTAAGCCTGCTTAAAGATCGTCCGAGCGTCCTTTCCTATCAATGTCCCAACAACAACTTCTGGTTTCTGCGCAAAAACTCTTTGTAGCTCAGGACGGTAATCTGCCTTTTCCCGCTCGTACTTGACCTCTGCCACGATCTCTCCCCCGGCTTTTTTTATTTCCCTTTTTGAGAATTCAAGTACCCCTAATCCATAAGCACTGTTATCAACGATAATGCCAAAACGCTTTGCCCTGGCATCTTCTATGGCAAATTTCACAGTATTGGCAGCCATAAGTTCGTCAGTTCCGCAGATGCCGAAGAAGAAAGGCCCCACTTTTCGAAGTGCAGGAGAGGTCGACCAGGTAAGCTGAACAACCCCTTGAGAATTTGAGTAATTGCCGGTAGGCAAGCTTACCGAGCTGAAATATCCACCCAGTATTACCGGGACCTTGTTAATATCAATAAGCTTGTGGACAGCATCTAACCCCGATTTCGGTCGAGTTTCTGTATCCTCCACAATGACTTCAAGGGAACGCCCAAGCACTCCCCCGGCAGTGTTGATCTCATCCAAAGCAATCTGAAGACCTCTGCTCATGTCTTGTCCTTCGACCTCCGAAGTCCCAGTGATGGGGATGATTGCCCCGATCTTGACAGGTTCTTTTGCCTGAATTGCCCCAGAAGCCACGAAAAGACTTATGATCACTAGTGAAGCGAAAAATAATACCAAGCCAAAAAAATTAGTTTGTTTCATTTTACCGACCTCCTTTTAAAAATTTGTTAACGCGACTTACTCCTAGCACCAAAAAAACTACAATACTTAGCTTATCACCTCCTTTCGATAGGAGCTCTTAATTAACCAAGGCATGGCTGAAACCACGGGCCGAAAAGCAACATCAAAATGGTCTGCCTTACCGCTTTACAGCTATTGGGACTTTTCCACTTTTAGCTTTTCCGAATATCGAGCAAGTTACAAACTGCTCTTTACACTTTTTTGTCTGCCCACCTATCTCATTATACCGCAAAGTCAAGAATTAACCTTTTTTGCCCTGGCAAGAATTTCTTGGACCTTTTTTTTCTTATCTGAATCCAAAGGACTAGTCCGATATTCTTTAATGAGTTCCTTTACCCTCATGTTGAGCCGATGTCCTAAAGTGGTGGCACCAGCTTCGAGCCAATCTGGCCTGGTCCTTCGGTCCAAGAGATTTGGGAACCAGAACTCGCGGAATCGTTTCAGGGTCTCCTCCGTATTGATAAACTGTCCTCCAGGGCCAACCTTGGCAATCTCCTCCACCATCAGGCTATCATCGCTGACTTTTATCCCTTTGATGAAATGATTAGTCATTGCCACCAACTCATCAGTCAATACGATCATCTCAAAGGAGGTACTCAGACCACTCTCCATATAACCCACATCGTGAACCAAGTTGCTGCCACTTTGCTTGGCCATGATGACGGACAGCATGGCCTCCAGAGCAGCCTGCTCGTCCAT
>JADFWK010000163.1 GCA_015223015.1 Pseudomonadota bacterium | reverse complement strand
CTTTAATCCTCATTTCTCCGAATCAAAATCAAATTAGAATAAGTGCCTAAAGTGAGCTAAAGTATAAAGCACCTAAAGTTTAAATAGAAAATGACTTAACTACGGCTTATCGTACATCGTATAACACATATCACCGTACATCTTCAGATTGCATAATCGTTGCTGGCATAAAATGAGATCATACCTAAAAAGCTCAACTTATGACCGTTCAAGCTTCAAACACTTCTCCTCTTCAATTACTTCAAACCAGTTCATAACTTTAGTTCACTTTGAACCCTGGCCCAGTCCTGGCTTATAGGTTTTCTAGGCTGATTCAAGCACTTGCTGACGTATAGACTTAATATGTTGATTGGAGCACATAGCGCCAGGGCGGGCTTTAGTCACTTCAAATTAAACTCCGATATCTATTAAGATTGATCATGGCTCTAGCTGCCCTTTCTGGGGTGGGAAAATTCACGAGAATACCTGCTTGTTCATACCGTTTTATATGCTTATCCCATATTCCAGGTGGAGCGGAAAGACACGTGATAATAGGCTTTGTGTGCTCTCTATCTTTCAGCAGAAACGACAAACCTTTAATGCAATCGACATTGGCGGAGGCAAACATCATAAAGAGCAGGATGCCTGACACCTTTTCATCTTGCATAACAGCCTGCAAAATGCCAACGGTGGCCTCTGAATCATACCAGGCTGGACCCATATCTACGGGATTTACCCGTAAGGCAAGAGGGGGCAAAATGTCATTTATCCTCTGCTGGGTCTTGGGACTAAAGGGCACGATCCTCAGCCCAGCCATCTGGCACATATCAGCGCCGGCTATACCTGGCCCAGCTTGAGAGGAAAGTATGGCCACACCAGGCCCCTCGGGTAGAGGAGATACAGCCATTGCCTTAGCCGTGTCTAGTAAGACCTCCACGCTATCCAGCCCAAGTATGCCTGCCTGCCCAAATGCCCCTGAATAGATTTCCTTTCTTCCAGCCAGAGATCCGGTATGCGAACGAGACGCCTGATTTCCTATGTCACCTACACCGGTTTTATAGGCAATAATCGGTTTCTTGCCTCTGTGCGCTTTGGCCGTTTCCATAAGCCCCCGGGGCCTGTCAATACCCTCCATATACAGCGCTATGATTTCTGTATCGGTATCCTGTATTAGATAATCAACCATCTCGGGGAAATCCACATTCAGCCTGTTTCCAATTCCAACTATCTTGCTAAAGCCAATATCATCCCGCACTGCCAGAAAAGAGAGGAGATGACACATTCCCCCGCTTTGGCTGACCAGCCCAATTACACCCTTCTTCAACAAAGAAAAATGTGGTGTAAAGGAAGCATTGAGGTTGGCCTGTAAATTTATCATGCCAAACGTATTGGGACCGATCACCGGCACAGGGGTTGTGTTCAAAATGGTGGCAAGCCGTTCATGAAGATCAGCTCCTTTTGGATCATCAATCTCCTTGAATCCGGCTGTAATAAGAACAATTCCCTTCACTCCCTTAGCCAGGCATTCCTCAAAGATCCCCGGAACCATATGCGCGGGCAGCACTACTATGGCTAAGTCTATATCGTCCGGAAAATCAGCGATAGAAGGAAGGGCCCTCAGGCCCATGATCTCACTTGAACCAGGATTGATAGGTGTGATCCTGCCTGGAAAGCCGCCTTTAGTCAAACTAAGCATTACATGAAAGCCAAGCTTAGTAGGCTTATCCGAGGCACCGATCACTGCGATCGATCTCGGTTCAAAGAGTCGATTCATATTACTGAGTTTGATGTCCACAGCTTATTATTCTCCCTGTCCAAGTAAAAATGTCTATCTCTTAATAGAGACAAAGACCACGCTGCCATTTCAAGGGTTGGATAGGTCATTATCCTCTTTTTGAATTCAAATCTTTCGCCGATTTCTTCTGGATTGGGCCCGTAAAGCCAAAAGAGTACCGGCTTGCGGGGTAGCTCTTCAATGATGTCATTTAAGGCCTCAGAGACATCAAGAAAGGAGAACTCCGGTATAACAGGGGCAGTAGCTATGCCGATAACGCCATCAACATTTTGGTCATTCATTACCGCACTTAGTGCTATAGAATATGCCTTGTCAGCACCATGCTTCATAACAGCAGGCCATATGTCGAGGGGATTTCCAAGGGGCATCCAGTCAGGGGAAAGTTCGGCTACCATCCGTATGGTTTCCGGTGAAAGAGTGGCAAGTCTGAGGCCATATCTTTCCAACGCATCCGTGGCCATGATGCCAGCCGCACCACTAAAGGTGACCACTGCAACACCATTTCCCTTCATGGTGGGGAGATTGAGCATGCTCTTAACTGCACCGATCATCTGACCATCCTCTTCCAAAAAGGTAACCCCCGCCTGTTTCAAACCAGCCTTATATACCTCATAGTTGCCGGCCATGCTACCGCTATGAGACAGAGCCGACTTGGCGCCAGTTGCGCTGCTGCCGGTTTTGAAGACAATAATTGGCTTTTCTTTCACTATCCTGCTGGCCAAAGAAAGGAATTCCTTTCCCTCACTTAAGCCTTCCATATGAATAGCGATGATCTTTATGTCAGGGTCTTCCCCAAAATACTTGAGGGCCTCGCAGAAACCAATATCGCACGCATTACCGAGATCAATGCCCTTCCCTATCACTCCACTATATTCCCGTGCCCCTACAAAAAAGATGCCTGATTGACATATTAAACCAACCGGTGCCTTCTCCTTGGATAAAGGCATAAACGAGGTGGTAAAGTCTTTAAAATTGTTGAGGACGCCAAGGGTATTTGGGCCGAGGACCCGGATTCCGTCTTTCCTCGCAATCTCAGTCATCTCCTGCTGTATCTCTTTTCCCCGGCTATCTGCATCCGCAAAACCCTGATTTACTACAATAGCGGCCTTGATATGTGCTGCAACACAGTCTTTGAGACAGCTTATGGTATCTTCCCGGGGTGCACTTATGATCGCTAAGTCTATCTTGTCCTTCACCGATCTCACGTTCGGATACACATTTTTCCCGAGTATCTCCGTGGCGTTAGGATTGATGGGAAAGATTTTGCCTGAAAAGCCAAATTTGATCATGCTTTCCATGAGATTGAAAGACCCTGGACCGGTCTTTCGACTGATTCCGATAATCGCCACACTCTCAGGTTCCATGAAGTTTTTCATTGAGGGGTCCTTCTCTTGAAAGCATTTTCCCATCCCCGGCCCTTTTCTAGAACAATCAGCAGATTGATATCAAGCACTAGCGAAGCTTTGCCTCAAACCGTCGAGACACTATGTCAGTAAAATACGAAATACTGAGTAACGTTTATGGGTTACGGTGGAGCCTGTCCCGACTATACTGTCGGGGATGCCCGTTTCGTTTTTCGGTAACGTCATTCGTCTTTTTATTTCTACGTTACCTTGACCGTTACCGATACGGGCTTCGTTACCCTAACCGTTGCCCAAATAAACCAGCAAAACAGTTGACATTAATCCGCCCGAAGTCTGGCGGATAAATTTTAAGATCTTAGCTTATATAGACACCTAGTACAATTCTGCGAAGTTTACACCGCGGGATCATTGCCTGCTTTAAGTTCGAAACTGAGTGAGGTTTGAAACAGATTGCGGAGGGCTGAATAATGGCTGCATCAAAGATACGGAAAAGATGCTTAAAATCTGCGGCCTGCATAGGTATCTTTTCCATGCTTTTGTCAGGTATATGCCTGGGGATTCTCACCGATGCTATTGCTGAAACCTTTGCCTATTCGCGATATGCGGAGTTCTTGAGCAGGTACGTGGTCCCTCAGAAACAGATCAAGGGCTTTACGGTCAATGTAGTGGACTATGATTCGATCCAGAAAAACAGGGAAAAGCCTGATTCCATCTACGAGAAGATCTTGGGACAGTTAGCCGCTTTTGAGCCAAGCACCATTCAGGACATGGAAGATGAGATTGCCTTTTGGATTAATGCTTACAATATCGGGGCTATCAAGATGATCATAGACCATTACCCAGTTGATAGCATCCGCAGCTCAAAGATCAATTGGTTGAAAAACCCCTGGAATAAAAAAATACTGAAAATCGGGAACAACACATACAGCCTCGGTCAAATTGAACATGAGCTACTGATAGAAAAGTACGGAGATCCCCTGATCCACTTTGCCATTGTGTGCGCCTCCCTAAGTTGCCCGGACCTTAGTAAACAGGTATACGAAGGGGACCAACTAGTTGAGCAATTGGAAAAGCAGGCCTACCAGTTTTTACAGAATAAAAAGATAGGTCTTCATATACGCAGAGAACAGGGGGAGGTGTTTTTTTCGCAGATCTTTAAATTCGACAAGAAGACCTTTCCTAATGGGGCAAAGGATGCCATCTCCCTTATCACCCGTTTCATAGACAATGAAGAGGACCGTAAATACCTGCGCTCGGGAAACTACGAGATCAGGTATCTCGATTACGACTGGGGTCTCAATACGTTACAAAACGCACGGTAAAGGCAACGTACCTTTTTCCCCTGACCCCATCCTTCACCAGGTGTGTAAAACTTTTCCAATAAAGTGGAACTTATTCTCTCAAAACCTTGGTATTT
>JADFWK010000162.1 GCA_015223015.1 Pseudomonadota bacterium | reverse complement strand
GAGAGGGTCATGAGGTCTTTTTTGATGTGACTGCTGGGAGGCCGCTGTCCTTTTCAAGACTTATCTGCGGGGGAAGCCGCAGCCCTGAGCCTGTCGAAGGGAATGCGGAGGGGGCAAAAATCCCCCCTTGATAAGTCTTAGAAAAAACCAGGCCGTGAGGCTCAGAGCAGAAGAAAAGGCCTCATGACCCTTATCCCGATATCTGTATTGGAAACTATTTAATGCTCTCCGTAGTAAGTTGTTGAGGTATCTCCCATTTATTTGTCCAGAATTTCCCTTATTTTTTGGGACAGCTCTTCCATTCCAAAGGGCTTCTGAATAAAACCATCGCACCCACGTTCCAACATCTCCCTTGCCCGGCCCTCTATGCTGTATCCGCTTGAAAGGAGCACCTTCACCTGAGGATTGATTTCCTTTATCTTATCGTAGGTCTCGGCCCCTCCCATATCCGCCATGGTCATACCCAGGATGACGAGATCTATTTCACCCTTTCTTGCCCTACCGACTTCTATGGCTTCTTTCCCGCCCCTTGCCACCAATACCTTATAGCCCAATGTCTTCAGCATGTCTTTACCAATGTCGATAACCATATCCTCATCATCAACTAAGAGTACTGTTTCCTTTCTCGTTGGTTTTTCTTCAGGTACCTGCCTTTCTTCTACTACTTCCTTTTCAGATGCTGGCAGGTAAATGGTAAAGGTGGTTCCTCCACCCTCTTCGCTAAAAACGGTAATGATGCCATCATGATTTTTGATGATGCCATAAACAGAGGCCAAACCCAGCCCTGTGCCTCTACCCATGTCTTTGGTGGTGAAAAAAGGATCAAATATCCTTTTCTGCGTCGCCTCATCCATACCCACTCCGGAATCCGTAATAGAGGTCCTAACATATTTTCCAGGTTTCAGTTGATAGGGCCTGACATAGCTCTCATCCAGGGTTACGTTTTTCGTTTGAAGCTGCAGCTCCCCTCCCCCGGGCATCGCCTGCGCGGCATTCACATACAGGCTTAAGAGGGCATGCTTAATCTGGCCTTGATCGACCTCTACCGGCCAGATACCCTTCTGAAATTCTTCATACATCTTGATATCCTTGTGAGTGCGCCCAAACAGGTTGGAGCTCTGTTGGATAATCTCATTCAGATTGGTGGGCTTCACCTGGTATTTTCCACCAATGGTAAACCCCAAGAGTTCTTCGGTAAGCTCAGCCCCCCTTTGAATGGACTGTTCGATACTTTTCAACCTCTTATAATAGGGATGGCTTGAATCAATGTTTGAAAGCATCAGGGAAGCATTTCCTTGAATACACATAAGAAGGTTGTTAAAGTCATGAGCAGTGCCTCCCATAAGAGTGCCAATGGCCTCCATCTTTTGGGCCTGAAGAAACTGCGCTTCCATCTTCTTTTCTGCCATAATGTCCCTGAGAAAATCAAGGGTAGCTGGCCGCCCTTCCCATGTGATAGGAACGGCATTGATTTGCACCCAAAATACCTCACCAGCCCTGTATATTATTCTGAAAGAACAGGTACTTGGCGACTCCTCTCCTTTTAGTGTTCTTACCTGCTTTTCGAGCACCATGTCTTTATCTTCAGGATGTATAAGATCAACAAAGGAAATCCGGGCCAATTCATCTGGGGAATATCCGAGCAAATCCGCTGTCTTGGGGTTGGGGAATTTTATGACCTCATCCTGGATAATAAAAATGGCATCATTTGCATTTTCCACTAAAAGACGATGTTTTTCTTCACTCTCCCGCAAGTCCGCTTCTGCCTGCTTGCGTTCCGTAATGTCCCTTACCCAGACTTGTTCTCCGGGCTCTCCCTGGAACCTGATGGGCTGGGCATTGATCTCACCGTAAAACCATGATCCGTCTTTACGCTGCAATTTCACCTCGTAGTGTGAGGTAAGATCGCCACCAAGCCTACCAGCATTAATGCGGTCTCTTGCCGGCCCTTGGTGGTCAGGATGGTATATAAGGCAGGGGTCTAAGTTCAACAACTCATCCCTGCCATAGCCAAGCATCTGGTGCAACCGCTGGTTTGCAAAGCTAATTTTAGCCCCTTTTCTAATAAAAATGCCGTCAAAGCTCTCCTCTACCAAGGTTCGATATCGTTCTTCACTCTGGATGAGCCTCTTCTCCGCCTTTTGGCGCCCATCCAACTCTTCCTTTATAGCCTCATACAGGCGTGCATTTTCTATGGCAATTGCCGCAGCATTACTGAGCCCAGTAAGCAATCGGAGGTCATTCTTTGCAAATCCACCGGGCTTTCCAACAGAATCTACATAAATGATTCCCTGAACCTTTCCTTTACATTTGAGGGGCGCGCACATAATTGACATGATATTCATTTGTCTGATGCTGCGAGAAAGGTCGGATTTATCTAACCGACTCGTATCGGACATCATTACCGGCCTGCCTTCCCTAACAGTTCTATTAACTATTGTCCTGCTATAATTGATTTTGGAAAGGAAGCCCTCTTTATCATCCAGTCTCGTCTTAGAAACCACCTCCCTCAGTGTGCCTCTCTCTCTGTTCAGCAATAATATGGCTCCACGATCGACTCTCTCCAAATGATTGAAAATCTGATCTACTATCTGACCTAAAACTTCATCGATGTTGAGGGACTGTGCAAAAAGATTTGAGACTTTGAGGAGTAACTCTAGATTGCGTATATAGGTCTTAGAGCTCTCCTTTGCCAATAGCCACTTGCTCGTATCAACGGCCTTTTTTTGCTCCGGTGGAAGGGGGGGTTGATCCAGTTTTTTTCCAGAGGGTTCCTGTTGGAAGGCCAGTACGCTGTTTCCTATATGCAGATTACTCTCTTTTCCTATTTCAAACTTCAGTCCTGGCTCTATCTTTTGCCCATCGACAAACACGCCGTGGAAGCTGTGCAGATCGACAATAAAAACCCCATCATCTCTCTTAACAAACCTGGCGTGATGCCGTGAAACTCCTATGTCTGAGATACACATGTCATTGTCAGAGGACCTTCCTATAGTACTGATACCACCATTAAGGTCAAAGGATTTACCCTTCTCCGGACCGTCAATGACATACAACTTGTTCAAAATTCCCCTCCAAATCTTCCAGCAAGAAAGATCTGCTGCGCCCTTATAAAAGACGCCTGGTAACTACTCAGGTATCTTGCCACAAAGCCTGCCCTGGCGCGAGCGTCCTAGCACATATTGCAATTTCTAAAGCATCTATTTGTATCATATAGTATACTTAAAAATTACATGCCAGCCTGCCCTGGTGCGACGACAAAGGAACATTATCATGCTTTGTAAAGATTAAGGTATCCATAGATATAAACCCACTCTTTCAAAGCCAGGTCTGGGCCAGGGGTCTGGGCCAGGGGCACCAGGACCCGCCCGCCTCGCCTGAGCGAGAGCGATGGCGGGCAGGCATCAAGATTATAGAATTATTCTTAAGCGTTCATAGGTTCAAGGTTCACCCCTGCCCGCCATAAGTCTGGCGGGCCAGCCCGCCGGATGGCAGGCGGGTTTTCGTTCAACCCTGAACCTCTCAACCCGTGAACGGTTACAGCCTTTCCTCGGCCATTGCCTTTACGCACGACAGGTACGCTCAGTATACACCAGATCAGTAATAGGAGTTCTCTTTTGAGCAATGAAAGCATAAGATAAGGTCAGTTAGGTGTCAATGGAAAAGGCCTTGAAAGATCGGGCACTTGGACTTGATACGGATTTTCGACGGCTTATGGGAAACCTCAATCGATAGACACAGGAGTGCTGCCAGCAATCTAGATTTTCTCTATAGCCCAAATCCAGGCACATAAGTACCACTGAACCCCCTTTCTCTCTTAAAAAACAAGGCCGGAAAACATCCATAACTTATTCAAGGTCTGCATAAAGGGTCGAGAACACAAAACAATACATTAATGTGGGCTGCAAAAATCGTGCACAATACTTCTGTTCAAGGATTGCATTATATTTCAAGTAGTTAAAGAAAGCCCATCCACAAATGTGGAAAAAAATACCTGAATTATGAGAAACTAATTCCTACTTCTTAGTAACGCCTTACATACTCTTAGGTGAATGAGATGGGGCAAAAGGGGAAAATCTGGACTGGTATGCGTTCAAAAATCAAAGGGGACCAAGTGAAAAGGGATTTCGGCAACAGCCCGTTAAGATCTGACCCTCAGCCCTGCCCCTGGGCCTCGGGCAAACCTGCCCCGAGGTGTTCCTCTAAAAGTTCCCTGAGGAATGCTGGCAAGGAGCTCTTTTTTTTGATCAGACCAGGCAGCATGTATCTTTGGGCAATATCGGCCACGGACAGTCTTTCCCATTTTAACAGCGGCAAATAGTCATCCACAAACACCGTCGGCAGATCATGTTCCGAATGCCCCTGTAGAAATTCAGAACAAAGGTGAGCCAAGTACAGGATGGCAACATTAATCCTTATATCCGCAGGTACATTTGTTGGTAGCGAAAACTCCGGATAGAATTGGAATTCAGTCGATCGCCAGACAACCTCAGGCAGATTCCACTTTTTAAGCAAAACAGCCCCAATCTGGGCCCGATCCAGAGAGTCAATAAGCATATTTAGGTTAGGATTCCGGTCCTTAAGGAGCTTAGTCACAACCTGGCCAAGGTCATGCAGCAACCCTATTGTGGCCATCTGCGCCGGGTTACTGAATTGCACATTCTGAGAAAGGGCAAACGCTATGTGTGATATGGCTACAGAGTGGTAATGAAGGTCATTGAAGTACGGTGTATCCGGCATGATACGACGTACACCTGAATCCATGACAAGCTGATGCAGCCCGTTAAGCCCCAGAAGCACGACCCCGCGGTGGATATCGGAGATCTTTTTGTAAAACCCGTAATATGACGAGTTAAGCGTTTTTAAAACGAGGCCAACGAGTGAAGGGTCAGCCTGAATCATTTCGCTAACTTCTTTAAGCGAAATTCCCCCTCCCAGCAGTTTATGGGTAAGAGTACTGGCAAAGACGGGCAGTTTCGGCACCTTATTCACTATGCTCTGGATCATTTCCGAACTGCTATAGTCGGGCTTTTCTTTGGTGCGCGCTGAAAAAAGGTTCTCCGTCAGTTGCCTATTTTTGGCGGCGAGCCCTTTTTCTCTTTGATTTAGATCACCAATGATCATAGAGGCCAGAAAGTTCAGCCGTTTGAAAAGAAACAGTTGTGTCTTCTCATCAAGGGCATTTACGGTAGCCTTGTCTATTGCCAAGACTCTGGAAGGTTTATTCGCAAGGGCTGATGCCATCCGGGGAATCTTGCCGGTAAAGCCAATTTCACCCACCCAAGCCCCATCACGGAGCGTGGAGACCGTTTCTGTCTGTTGACCGTGCAGGTGTTTCACAACCCTTATCTCCCCCTCCAGAACCACATACAAGGTCTGATCGGTGTCACCCTCCGCGAACAAAACCTCATCTTGCTGGAGCGTCTTGTTAGTCGCCAGGTTATAGAGGGTATTCAGTTCTTTTTCGTCAAGACCTCCAAAAGCATACAACGGGGCTTTCTGATTCTCTATTTTTTGCTTTAGCATGGGCCACTCGATTTCACGTTGTTCCCATTTTGCATTCTATCTTTTCCTCCTCAGATTCTCCAGCCACCTGAAAGGCTTCATCCAAGAGGATGCATTGTGGATTTTCGCTCAATGACGATTTTCTGTCATACGCCCCATATGGCAACTTGCTGTTTCAGATAGGGCCATCAAGATGTCGAAGTCAACGAGTTTCCCGCCCTCTTTCATCTCATTTCTCCGAGATCATGCAGCAATCCTACAGGTCTATTCCCGAGCAGGTTCGATTTCAATCCGTTCCTTTTACAGTATCGACAATATCGAAAGTATTCTAAAGTACTTTTGTCTTATGGAATCATCTCGTTCTCTGCAAAGGAAGGTTGGAGATCAACCCCTTTTTCCCTCATTGGTCAAACTGGAGGATAAGGTGCCTCATACGAGGCTCTTTAAGCAGTCTCTAAGATAAGTGCTCATCCTCTAATTACAGTAACCACAATCCAGAGGATCATAAGCCCTACAGCGGCCATAACACCCATCCAAATGAGGCGGCTCAGCCACATGGCACTGCCAAAGGGGTTCTTGGCTATGTGGCTTTCGTCTAACCTGTCTGAAAGCTCGCACAACTGGTCAAATTTGTCCCTCAGCGGCGCTATCCTTAGAAAGGCCATGACAGGATTTCTTGCGTGGAGCAAGATGAGGAGAATCAGCATAAGTAATAAAGCAACAATAACCCCCAGCAAGGTATATTGAATCAACCCTTCAAAGATATTTCCGATTATATGAGACATCGACGCTTATCCCTCCTGCTATCATTAAATGTCATAAAAAATCACAAGGATCTCCTTGACCCCGACTCGAATCAATGTTGTGGAGTCAAGGAATTCACATCCATTTGGAAATTAGCAAGAATAGTGCCACAGATGAGATCCTTCCTATATCCTAGCGAAGCTCAGCTTGAATGAAAAAACCTTCTAATTATTGATTGGTTAGATGAAGTGCCATTTGTTGGGCTAGATAAGCCCGCCTTTCGGTCAAACCATACCAAGGTAGCTGCAAGCGTGGTTTAGGGGACGATGTTTGCCTGCGCAGCGGAGCTCTGGAGACGACGTTTGTCCTTACCTGAGATAATCCCGGCCTTTTTCAACTTATTAGTTAAGTGGGCAATGCATCTCACAAACTGGCCGTGGTTCTTCGCGCCGTGCGCGCACTCATAGAT
>JADFWK010000020.1 GCA_015223015.1 Pseudomonadota bacterium | reverse complement strand
TTGTGATCACCTGGATTGTGTGTGGCGAAAGTATTGCCTGGAAAATACGAATGACTCTTCGCCTGAAAGAATATAATCGCATAGCAAGGAATATTTCAGGTAACCCTGAGACCTTCGAGCGTATCGGTACGGTTTTTGGTTAATTAATGAGAGCTTGAAATAGTTTACAATGCAATCTTATAGTGAGGCTCACGAGCTCTTTTCTTCCGTTCCGAGCCTCTCCCGTTTATATTTGGAGGCGGGATCTTTTCTACAACTTATCTGCGGGGGATTGCTTCCCCCTCCGCATCCTCCCCCGCTCCTTTGGAGCAGGAGGGCTGCGGTTTCCCCCGCTGATAAGCCCTGAAAAGGACGGCGGCCTCCTGTCAGTTACATCGGAGAAAAGCTCACGAGCCTCGTGCAGATATCTCTCTTGTGCCCGATGGAAACTATTGTTCGCTCTCCTTAATAAGTTCGTGGGAGAGAATGACATGGGGAGGGTGGCACACCCTGAATGCCTCAGCATGATTGAATTACAAAGAGAGGATATTCATGAACCAAGCCTTGATTCTTAATCTGGATAACGAGCCGGTAAGGTTTACGCCTGATGGTAAGGTTTCAGTACTCGATGCCATCCGGGCAGTAAGCAATTCCGATCATCCCTTGCCCTTGTGGGAGAACTTGAAGAAGGAACATCCCGAAATTCTTTTGTATTGTGAGGATTATTCTTTTCAAAAAGAGGGGCCTGGCCCGGTGGTAGATAGTGAAGGGTGGCAGACGATCTGGATGTTGCTACCTGACTACCTGTCGGATATGAATTGATCACAAAAAAGAGGATGCTATGAACAAAATCTTAATCGTTGATGATGAAAAGGCTATCCGTGATGTCCTATCAGACACGCTCTCTTTTCTGGGCTATGAAGTGACTGTTGCCAGCAATGGCCATGAAGGCTTCAGTCTATTTCTTAACAACTCTTTCGAACTCGTTTTTACCGACATGCACATGCCGGGTATGGATGGGTGGACCTTGGCTCGCCGCATTAAAGACAAGTCCCCGAATACCCCCGTTGTCCTGATCACTGGTTCGGAGAAAGAGACGGTTATGAAAAGATTCAAAGGAAGCTTTGTTGATACCGTCATCTTTAAACCGTTGAGCCTTGAGGATATTCAAAAAACAGTTCAGGGATTCTTGCACACCAGGCAATGGACGAGAGGGAGTGCACCATCAGTGAGCGACTCGGTTTCCTCGCAAAGATACATGAAAGCGGAAGAGCAATAGCCTTAAAGGACAATCCTTCATAGAGGTGAGAAATGGAACAGCTTATGAAACTCCTGATAGATCATCTCGCAAGCAAGGGGATGGAAGTCACCACTATTCCTGCTTACATCAGAAACTTCGCTCACACCTTTGTAGCACATCCCTCCATGAACCTTCAGGAACTAAACAGCCATTTACAACTGCTGGGTTGGGATGACTTTAAGCTGGATAATGATACCTTCTACCTGATCTTAGCCACCTTTGAACCAGATCTTGCATTTGAATCGGTCAACCGGTTTGATCATACGTTCAACTCCAACACTCCTCCAAAACTCGCTGATAAAAGAGAACAAGCGCCCAGACTTCAGAGAGAAAATCACACACCTTCACGGGAGTAAGCTATGGATCGAAAAGCCAAACCGATAGCAAAAACTGGAGAGAGAAATATCTATTGCCCTTACTATGGTGGTTGTTTGGATCACGCTGTCGACCATTCCTGGGACTCATGGAACTGTTCAGTATGTGGGCATAAAATGGCAGAGCGATCCCTCAGAGAGCGGGATTACGAGATTACTGACACACACTTACCTCCTATCACTCGCCAGTAACTGTGGTGGGAGGTATGGGAAACGATTCATTTGACTAACAAATAGTAGCTGTGCAAATGCTTCCAATACACCCGTCATAGCCTGTGGCAGTGAAGAGTTCCTGCTTAGGCGATTCGGGTAAGAATCCCCCATTTCATTTTGTTTGCACTCCTGGAACGCCCCCTCCAACTTCATCGTTGATCATCCAAGTGGCCACGTGGGCGAAAAAAGGGTGCTAGCTTGGTTCTTTTGACAGTAAGGTCTGATTAGATCAAAAATCTGTCATCTTAGGCACACCCGATTCTCAGATATTAGCCACTTTTCCTTTGACATTATTCTTGTCTTTCATTACCTTCCTTCGCATGGCATATCTTCGATTTTCCTGTGTTTTGCTTACGAACTCTTTACTGTATTAGGGGACAAACAAGCCCCTGTACTTGAACACGGAGAGGCAGAATGAACGTTGGAATTGGATACTGCAACAAAAAAGACGCTTTCATTTCAGGTAAAACAGTAGCTGAGATCGCCTTAGAAAGGGGCAACATAAACAGACCCGATATTGTGTTTGCCTTTTGCAGTGGTCAGCTCGATCATGATGAGTTTTTTGGAGGTCTCCAATCGGTTTTGGGCAATGAGGTCCCGATAACTGGCGGTTCAGCTATTGGCATAATCACTAATGATGCTGTGTCATATGAGGGCTATCCTTCAGGTGCTGCTGTGGTCCAGTCAGACACACTGCGGTACAGTGTTGCTGCGGTAGGCGATCTAGATAAAGGTGAAGAGCTGGCGGGAAGAAAATTAGCAGCGGCATTATCCAACAAGCGAGACGCCAAGCTCTTACTTGTATTTTATGATTCAATAAAAACGCCTGCAACAGATGATATCCCTCCCACCCTCAACGCCTCATCACCACTGATTGAAGGCATAGAGCAAGAACTCCGATCAAATACCCCTATCATTGGTGCAGGCCTAATCGGGGACTACGCCCTGACTTCTGCAAAGCAGTTTTGCGGCTCTTATGTTGATACCCAGGGTGTTGTCGGAGTCATGTTAGAGGGAGATTTCAAACCTTATTTTCGGATTATGCATGGCTGCACCCCCTTAGATGGTGTCCACCATACAATTACAAAAATGGAAGGCTCGATTATCTATGAATTGGATGGTAAGCCGATTGTTGAAATGATTGACGATCTCTATGGAAATCAGGATTGGCGGCATCAGCACCCTGTCGATCTTCTCACAATAGGGAGATACCTTGGAGAGAGATTTGAAGAACCCCAAGAAGCCAACTATACCAATAGATTAATTACAGGGGTCTTACCAAACGGAGAAGGTGTCGGTATTTTTGAACCGGACTTTGATCCCGGTACAGAAATACAGTTCATGCTACGGGATACTGCAAAGATGATAGAGTCAGCAAAGAGAAATTCGGCAGAGCTCATGGAGCAAATAAAGGCAGATGGAGCAAAACCTCTTTTTGGAATGTATATCGATTGTGCTGGCCGGGCAGCAACCTACCTACATACCACAATCGAGGAAGCCGCAGAAGTCCAGGAAGTATTTAGCCACTATAACACTCCCTTATTAGGGTTTTATTCTGGAGTTGAGATTGCTCCCCTCCTTGAAAAAAGTAGAGGCCTCGACTGGACAGGAGTCTTGTTCGTTCTTGCTGAGGAATGAGAGTATGACTGAAAAAGGGAAGACCGGTGAAAAAAGATACGCAGATTCGGAAAGGCTGTTAGAAGAAGCAAGAAAAGAGGCGAAATACTACCAGAGCATTGCAGAAGAGGCCGGAAAAAAACGATTACAAGAAATCAATCAATTATCAAGACTTATCTCTGCCCGCAACCAGGCGCAGGAAGCGCTGCGGGAGAGCGAAGAAAAATACCGAAACCTTGTTGAGCGGGCGAATGACGGTATTGCTATCGTCCAGGACAACCTGCTCAAATACCTTAACCCACGTTTGGCAGAAATAGGCGGTTACACTGCTGATGAGGTAATTGATACACCATTTACCGATTATGTCTATCCTGATGAGCTTCCCAAAGTTGTTGACTACTACAACAGGCGTATGGCAGGCGACGAAACCGTATCCACCTACGAGACAGCCCTCAGACACCGGGATGGCAGCAAGATAGATGTTGAATTCAATACGGGTATAATCACATACCAGGAAAAGCCAGCCGCGTTAGCGATCATCCGGGACATGACCGAACGTAAGCGCCTCGAAGCCCAACTCCAACAAGCCCAAAAGATGGAGGCTCTTGGTACCTTGGCCGGGGGCATTGCCCATAACTTTAACAATCTCCTCATGGGCATTATGGGGAATGCCTCCTTAATGGTATCAGACACTGATTCCACTCATCCCAACTATAAAAAACTAAAGAACATTGAGAAACTAGTAGATAGTGGATCTAAACTGACCCAGCAACTTCTTGGATATGCCCGAGAAGGAAGATATGAGATTACACCCCTCAGCCTGAACCAATTGATGAAAGAGACCTCTGACACCTTTTGCACAACCAAAAAGGAGATTAGGGTTTACCGAGAGTTTGCCCAAAACCTATTCCCAATCGACGCGGACCAGGGGCAGATTGAGCAGGTCCTGCTGAACCTCTATGTCAATGCTGCAGATGCCATGCCCGGCGGTGGAGATCTATTCTTGAAAACCATAAATGTCACTGATAAGAATATGAAAGGCAGGCCTTATAAACCAAAGCCAGGAAACTACGTCTTGCTGACCGTAAGAGACACAGGCACCGGTATGGACAAAAGGACCACAGAGCGCATCTTTGATCCGTTCTTTTCCACAAAGGGTCTCGGCAAAGGTACCGGCCTTGGATTGGCTTCTGTTTACGGCATTATCAAAGCCCACGGCGGATACATTGATGTGGAATCTAAGAAGGGCTCCGGAACTACTTTCAAGATTTACCTGCCTGGAGCAGAAAAGAAGGTGCAGACGGTTGCCAAGACTGCTCGACAAATCATAAAAGGCAGTGAGACTGTCCTGCTTGTAGACGATGAGCCAATGGTTTTGGAGGTGGGCATAAACATGCTCAAGAAGCTAGGCTATACCGTTCTTGAAGCGAAAGGGGGCAGAGAGGCAGTCAAGGTTTATGAGGCAAATAAAGACAAGATTGACCTCATCATCCTGGATATGATTATGCCTGACAGGGGTGGTGGGGAAACGTATGACCAGATGAAGGAAATTGATCCGACTGTAACAGTGCTCCTTTCTAGTGGATACAGCATAGACGGCCAGGCAACCGAGATATTGGAGAGGGGTTGTAATGGCTTCATCCAGAAACCCTTCACCGTCAAAGAGCTATCTGGGAGAATCAGGGAGACCCTAGAGAAAGATTAGATGACTCGACAATCCTAGCGAAGCTTCGCCTCAAACCGACCAGGAATGAGGAAATAAATAAATCCTAGATCCTAATATCGAATAAGGGAAAAATACTAAGCACTAAATCCTAAACTCTAAACAATATCAAATATCAAAATCCAAAT
>JADFWK010000161.1 GCA_015223015.1 Pseudomonadota bacterium | reverse complement strand
GCTCCATCTATATAAACCATTTTGAAACGCCCACTGATCTAAACTATGTGGGGCATAACCAAAAAAAAGACACCCATACCCTGTACTCTGACGTTACGCTGCAATTATTATCCCTTGCAATAATCCCACCTTTTTTCTATGATATCCTGACTGTAATTACGGCATGGCCTCTGACATTCTGTCCAATCTTCTTGCGAGCGGCAAGCTGGAACCTTTGCCAGAGAGAGGGGATGGCTGACCTTTCCTGTAATCAGAAGGAATTTCTTCATATCATATGATGCTAAAAAAGAGTATTCTTTGTGCCCTGGGTATCGTTCTCCTTGTCTGTATCTCTCCTAACCCTTCTTCTGCAAAAAAAGAGGCACACCTATCAGATATAATTGTCACGAATACGCGGGATCATCTCCTTGTTTATTTTAAGGTCGAGGAGTGCTTTACTGAAGAAATGAATAAGGCGATCATGAATGGGATTGAGACCAAATTTACTTTTATTGTCAAACTATATGAGGTCAAGCCAAAGCGGTTTGATACCAAGATTGCGGATATCAGGTTAACGCATACAATAGCGTACAATACCTTGAAAAACGAGTTTAGCCTTTTTCTGCCAGAACAGAATAACAAAAGGATCATAACCAATGATTTTGACGAGGCCAAGAAATTAATGGCAGAGGTAGTTGCCTTAACGGTGACTAGGCTCGCTAATCTCAAAAGAGGGCTCCACTATCAGCTCCGGCTGAAGGCAGAGCTTGATAAAATTGAATTGCCCTTTTATTTAAACTATGTCTTCTTTTTTCTCTCCCTGTGGGATTTTGAGACCGACTGGTATTCAGTGAGCTTTAGGTACTAAAAGCGATGAAAAAACATATGGATCTAAAAAAAGAAGATCTAAAGAGACGAAGACGAGAAATACTCATCATATGCATCATACTTCCCACCATTGTCCTGCTTACCTATCTGGGTACCAAAGTCCTTGATCTTGGTATTGAATTGCCCATCGCCGACAGCATCCTGATTTTTGCCCTCATTAATATCAATGTGATCTTAGTACTGCTTCTCCTCTATTTGACCATGAGAAATCTGGTCAAGCTGGTTTTTGAGAGAAAAAAGAAAGTAATGGGTTCTGGCCTGAGGGCTAAGCTCGTTTTTGCCTTTGTAATCCTTTCTCTTCTGCCAACGATCATCATCTTTTTTGTTTCAGTTCAATTTATTTCTCTCTCGATTGATTATTGGTTTAATCTTCAAATTGAACAGTCTCTTGAAAAATCTTTAGAGGCTGGTCAGGACTACTATGGCAGAATTGGGGACGAGGTTCTGGCCTTTGGTAATAACTTGAGTTCCGTCATTACCCACAATGGATATATGTTGGTATCTCGGGCAGATCAACTCCAGGCTCTAATAGAGGAAAAGAGGAGGGAATACAATCTGGCCACGATTCAGGTCTTTTCATCGAAGTTGCAGCCGAAGATCGTTTCTAATGACCGCAGGATTGACTTGAAACCCTTTAAGGAGCTGAACGTTGATCTCTTGCGCAAGAGTTTTGAGGGTTCAACTGACATAAAGGACATTCAAACTTCCGCCCACGGCGATCTAGTCAGGGGCATTGTTCCCATATTCTCACGAACCGAGACCAAGGCTCAGGTAGGAGCGCTTTTCCTTGCGAAATTTGTCCCCGGAGTGGTTTCCACGAGACTAGCAACCATTGATAAGGGTCTGCAAGGGTATAAACAACTCAAGATGCTCAAGCGACCTATTAAATTTAGCCATCTTATCACGCTGTCCATTGTGACTATTCTCGTTATCTTTTCGGCGGTTTGGTTTGGTTTTTACTTGTCAAAGGGCATGACTGGCCCTATAGAAGAGCTTGCTAAAGCTACTAATAGGATTGCATCTGGTGATTATAGTTTTCGTATCGATATGGAACCCAAGGATGAGATAGGCGTTCTGGTAAATTCATTCAACAAGATGACAAAAGATCTGAGGGAAGGCAGAAAAAAACTCAGTTCAGCCAACCGGGATTTGGTTAAAAGCACTAAGGAATCAGAGCAGCGCAGGCTCTATATGGAAACGGTTTTAGAAAATGTAGCTGCTGGCGTTATATCGGCAGATTCTGATGGGGTAATTTCGACAATAAACAAATCAGCGGAAGAGATGCTCAATATCTTTGCCAAAGATATAATTGGCAAACATTATGCGGATGTGCTTGGCGCTAAATATTGGTCAACTATCAGCGGATTTATGGCAAACAAAAATCTCTTCAGCAAGGGATTCATGCAAAAGGAGATTGGGATTTCAATACGGGGGCGTTCTTTAAAGTTGCTGGTCTCATTGAAGGTCTTGAAGGATGATCGCGGTAATTATCTTGGATTGGTCGCGGTATTTGAGGATCTGACTGAATTGGAGAGGGCGCAGAGAATGGCCGCATGGAGAGAGGTGGCCAGACGCATTGCACATGAGGTGAAAAATCCATTGACCCCGATTCAGCTTTCAGCACAGAGATTGAGAAGAAAGTACGGCGAGCTTTTGGCACACGAGGATGGAACCGTTTTTGATGAGTGTACGAGGTTGATAATAGCCAACGTTGATGAGTTGAAGGTATTAGTTAATGAATTCTCCAATTTTGCCCGCATGCCGGCCTCTAATCCGGTGCGGGATAGTATCAAACCCATAATTCAAGATGCGATTCTATTGTACAAGGATACCTACAAAGATATTAGATTCGATTTTGTTGACAATGATAACGTTCCCGCGTTTAAACTTGACAAGGAGCAGATGAAAAGGGTTATGATCAATCTGTTGGATAACGCTGTGGCGGCGATTCCTGGTAAGGGAAAAATTACGGTCAAGCTCCTTTTCGATGACGTATTAGGGGTTCTCAAGATTGAAGTGGTTGATACTGGTACCGGTATTGCAGAGCAAGACAAGGAAAGGCTCTTTGAGCCGTATTTTTCTACGAAGAAGTCTGGTACAGGCTTAGGTCTTGCTATTGTTAGCAGGATAATCAGCGATCATAATGGTTTTATCAGGGTTGAAGATAATAAACCAAAGGGCACCAAGTTTATCATCGAACTCCCTGCACAGGCTTAGTGCCTCGATTCGCAAACAGGGTGACGTATTTTGACGACTTGTTTGAGAAATGTTGCTCACTCGACTCGGCCTCGAGCTCATAGCCGAGAGGCTCATGGCCGGGGGCAGCACTAAGGCCTGAGTGAATAAGTTCGTCACCGAACTTATGAATCGAAGGACTTAGAAGTAGAAAAGGAGGTCTTTTGAGTGTTAATTGTGGATATTTGAGTTTTAAATAGATGTGAAATCTTCTCATTATCATAGATATTAGCCTGTCGGGTGGGGAAATATGTATTGGTGGCATAGCTAAACCGGCTTGAATATAAACAAATTAGTCGAAAGCTTCTTGTCGTTTTTCACAGAAAGCATGAATGAGGTAGATTGTATGAAAATACTTCTCGTTTATCCAAAATATCTTGATACCTTCTGGAGTTTTAAGGGCGCTTTGAAATTTATCTCTAAAAAGGCAACTCACCCGCCCTTGGGGTTGTTGACTGTAGCAGCAATGCTTCCAAAGGACTGGCAGAAAAAACTCATAGATATGAATGTAACCACACTGAGGGATAAAGACCTTGAATGGGCTGATTTCGTTTTTGTTAGTGCTATGTCCATCCAAAAAGCATCGGTTAAAGAAGTAATTAGCAGATGCAAAGAAATGGATATCAAGGTTGTCGCTGGTGGTCCTCTCTTTACGATTGGATACGAAGAGTTCGAGGATGTGGATTATTTTGTGCTTAATGAGGCTGAAATTACGCTTCCGCCCTTTTTGGAAGATTTGAAAAATGGATGTGCTCAACATATTTATACCTCTCAAGAATTACCTGATATACAAAAGACGCCTCTTCCACTCTGGGACCTTATCGATATGAAGAAATATGCAGTTATGAGTATTCAGTATTCCCGGGGCTGTCCTTATGATTGTGAATTCTGCAACATCTCGGCGCTTTATGGGCGAAAAGTGCGTACAAAGAGTAAAACTCAAATAATAAGCGAATTAGAAGATCTCTACTCCCAAGGCTGGAGAGGCGATTTGTTTTTTGTTGACGATAACTTCGTCGGAAGAAAGAGGAAGTTAAAAGAAGAAATTTTGCCCGCTATAATTGAGTGGATGGAAAGAAAAAGACATCCCTTCTTTTTTTATACAGAGGCGTCTATAGATCTTTCTGACGACGACGAGCTTATGCAATACATGGTCAAGGCAGGGTTTACTTCAGTATTTGTCGGCATTGAGACAACAAACGAGGAAAGCTTGGCAGAGTGTAATAAGGTCCAGAACAGAAATCGTGACTTAGTGGCCAGTGTAAAAAAAATCCAGAAATTTGGTTTGCAGGTAGTGGGGGGATTCATCGTAGGGTTTGATAGTGATCCACCTTCGATTTTTGAAAGGCTTAGTGTATTTATCCAGGAAAGTGGAATTGTCACCGCCATGGTGGGGTTGTTAAATGCTCCGCGCAGTACCAGTCTCTACCAGCGACTTGTAAAAGAGGGCAGGTTGTTGAACGATGTATCGGGTGACAATACAGACTTTTCGATAAACTTCATCCCCAAGATGGATTATGAAATGCTTATTAAGGGTTATAAAAAGATTCTCAGCAGAATCTATTCCCCTGAACCATACTATAAACGGGTTAGGGAGTTCTTGAGAGAATATAGGCCGTCGCAAAGAAAGGCATTTCGTTTTAATTTCAGCTACGTTGGAGCATTCTTTAAGACAATATTGTTCTTGGGTATCATAGAGAGGGAAAGGGTTTATTACTGGAAGCTCTTTTTGTGGTCTTTGTTCAGGCGCCCACAACTTTTTCATCTAGCACTTACTTTTGCCGTTTACGGATTCCATTTCCGAAAGATTTTCGGAAATTATTTGTGAAATATTTGAAAGGAAAGGCCAAAAGCAGAAAGGGGAACGATAGATAGCCTAATCAGTCTGCGGGGCTAGACCATTCAAGTGAGAGATCAGTATGTGAGGGTGGAGGCTACAGTGTCAGATATGAGGCTGTTGATGGTGGCTGCGGTTGCAGGAGAAAACCAAGGGTTAGTGAAATCTCCTTCAACGGCAAATCAAAGTGATGTGGTGGTTATCAAACATGGAGGTAAAATAACATGAAGGATTTGATTGAAAAAATAGCAAAGGCGCTTGTGGACAAGCCAGAGGAAGTGGAGGTTACAGAAATAGAAGGAGAGCAGACCTCAGTGATTGAGCTGAAAGTGGCCAAGGACGATCTCGGAAAAATAATCGGCAAGCAAGGACGCACGGCGCAGGCTATCAGAACGATACTCAATGCAGGCTCCAAGAAGATGCACAAGCGATTCGTTTTGGAGCTTCTTGAGTGAAATAACCCGCCCACAGGGCAGGGCATTTCACTTCCCTTTTTCTATTTCCCAAAAAATGATGCGTTCGCAAAAAGTCGATTTTGCTCTATCCGTGAGCATTTTGGGCGCACTTAAGATGTTTCCCGCTTCAGCGGGACTAAAACTCGGTATAATGCCCTCAAACAGTTAGCATTTCTCAACGCTGAACATCTCAAGCAACACAATCAACCTTATCCGCCACAGGTGGATCTAATCTGAGTCATGAAGCGGATTAACTGGTCAACCATTCACGAAAAGAAAAAAAGGAATGCATTCACCTTTTTCCTGAGGACCGTTTCCGTTGTTTATGGCCTAGGGGTTAGGCTCAGACTCATTGGTTATAACGTCGGTCTTTTCAGGATCAGATCTCTTCCTACCTATGTTGTCAGTGTAGGAAATATAACAGTGGGGGGTACAGGCAAAACACCATTTGTAGCCATGCTCGCTGAGTGGGCAGGTGAAAATGGCATCGGAGCAGCTATCCTATCGAGGGGCTATAAAGGCAAAACAAGTCACAACTTTCTTGTTGTCTCTGATGGAACTAAGGTTTTGGCAACCTACGATGACGCAGGAGACGAGGCGGTGCTTCTGGCAAAAAAGGTAGCGTCTATTCCCGTATTGATATCGAAAAACAGATACCTGATAGGGAATCTGGCCCTACGACGATTCAATCCAGAACTGCTGCTCTTAGATGATGGATATCAGCATGTATCACTACACAGGGATCTGGATATTCTCCTTTTGGATGCAAGAAGGCAGTTTGGAAACGAATGGTTGCTGCCCCGTGGTCCCTTGAGGGAGCCACTTGAGGGGATAGAGAGAGCTGATCTCATTGTTATGACCAAATGCGCAGTTGAGTGTAACGGCAATGACATGGTAGATTTCTTGCGAAAGAACTTTCCTGAGAAACCAATTTTTAGATCGGCACACCTCCCAGATCAGGTTATATTTCCCCTTGATGGTAGAACCTATCCACCAGACTTCTTGTCAGGGAAAAAGGTAGTGGCCTTTGCAGGGCTGGCTCATCCCGATGATTTTTTGGATATGGTGAAGGGCTTGGGAGCTCACGTGATTCATTTCAAAGCTTTTTCGGATCATCATTCCTTTACTCAAGATGAGATTGGAAAGCTTGCCTCTTGGAAGAAAGTCTCGGAAGGCGATTTTTTATTGACCACAGAAAAAGACTGGGTCAGGATCGATGGGAGAGTTGATGTTGGGGGAGATATCGCTGTATTAACCATAAAAGTGGGGCTTCTTTCAGATAGCGATACCTTTTTTGATACCATCAAGCAGGGGATGCTTAATTCTGGTGTGAAAAAAGATGAGGGTTAGAGCTAGGCATAGCATCTCACCTGAGAACATTGATAAGATACTGGTAAGATCCACCAATTGGGTAGGTGATACGGTGATGATGCTTCCCTCTCTGGCAGTAGTTAGAAGGACGTTTCCTCACGCCCAGATAACGGTTTTAGCCAATCCATGGGTTGTTTCGCTCTTGAAGAATCATCCTGCCGTGGACAGAATCATGATCATTGACAAAGGTAAGGGTTTTTTGAGTACCTGCAAAGAATTGGCAAGGATCATATCTGAGTTCAGGCGTGAACAGTTTGATCTGGCTGTTCTTTTTCAAAATGCCTTTGAGGCTGCTTTCTTGGCCTCTTTGGGAGGAGTGAAGCATAGGGTCGGTTATAATACCGATGGCAGAGGACTGCTTTTGACCCACAAGGTTAAGAGAGATAGAGCCATTCTCTTAGCCCATCAAGTTGAATATTTTCTTGGGATCATGGAGGCGATGGGTTGGGAGGTAGAAGGCAGAGAACCACGTGTATACCTTGATGATGAGGACGTAACCTCAGCTGATGCAGTGCTTTCCGCAGAGGGTATTGATGAAAATCACCTTGTAGTTGGAATTAATCCAGGTGCTGCATACGGATCAGCCAAGAGATGGCCAGCGGAGCGGTTTGCCGTAATCGGTGACTGGGCCTCACAGACGTGGGGTTCAAAGGTAATGCTTTTTGGTTCTTTTTCGGAGAGAGACATAGCTGCACACGTATCAAAGCTAATGCACACCGATCCGGTCAATCTCTGTGGGAAAACCACATTAGGTGAGGCTATGGCATTGATCAAGCGATGCAACTTTTTTGTAACCAATGATAGCGGTCTCATGCACATAGCCGCTGCCTTTGACACACCTCTGGTGGCTGTATTTGGTCCTACTGATCACGTGCGAACGAGCCCAGTTAGCAGAAACGCAAGAATAATCAGGCATAGCGTTGAGTGCAGCCCCTGTTTGAAAGTGGAGTGTCCATCGGATCATAGGTGCATGCTATCCATTGAGCCAGAAGAGGTCTGGGATCAAATG
>JADFWK010000019.1 GCA_015223015.1 Pseudomonadota bacterium | reverse complement strand
CGCCATTCTTAGGGCGCCATCAAGTCTGATTACTTCACCGTTGAGCATTGGGTTTTCAATAATATGCTGAACCAGGCCGGCAAACTCATCGGGCTTTCCCAATCTTTTGGGGAAAGGGATCATTTTGTTAAGTGCGTCTTTCACATTTTCCGGGAGCCCTTGAAGTATTGGCGTATTAAAAATACCCGGTGCAATGGTCATGAGCCTTATGCCGTATTCCGCAAACTCACGGGAAATGGGAAGGGTCATTCCAACAATGCCGGCCTTGGAAGCGCTGTATGCGGCCTGACCGATCTGCCCGTCAAAGGCTGCAACAGAGGCCGTATTGATCATAACCCCCTTTTCATCATCATCGTTTCCCTGGTTTTTCACCATTTGCTCTGCCGCGAGCCTGACAACATTCATGGTGCCAATCAGGTTGATCTGCACAACTTTATTGAAATGGTCCATGGACATGGGTCCTTCCTTGCCGAGCACCTTGCCCGGGATTCCCACCCCCGCGCAATTGACCGCAATGTGAATCGCGCCAAAGGACTCGACGGTCTTGTCTATTGCCGCCTGGACATTTCTTTCATCGGTGATATCGGTCATGCAAAAAATCACATCAGCCCCTAGTTCTGACGAAACCATCTGACCTTTCTCTTCGGCAAAATCGAGTATCGAGACTTTTGCGCCCCTGTTAACCAGGTTGCGCACGCATGCCTCTCCCAGGCCTGAAGCGCCTCCCGTTACAATAGCAACTGAATCCTTAACCTCCATCAAAGCACCTCCATATCAATTTTTCCGATCTGTGTAGTCAGATTCAGTTTGGGCCATTGGATTTCCCCGTCCCTGAAAGGTGGGTGAAATGTATTAATTTTTGAGATGTTACAGTAAAAGCAGGATAAACAGCGAAACTCACAGTTTTTTGCCGGTGTGGATTTGGAAACGTCAGGGTTACTACCGGTAATGTCAGGAGAGCCACCTTTTGCGCCTCTTGTAGTGCTTCACATCCTTGTAGCTTTTCCTTTTACCGACCTGGCTGAGGCCCAGATAAAACTCCTTGATATCTTCGTTTTCTTTAAGTTTGGAAGATGGGCCATCCAACACGATCCGGCCATTTTCCATAACATATGCATGATCAGAGATTGAAAGGGCGACAAAGGCATTCTGCTCAACCACTAATATGGAGGTGTTCTGCTCCTTGTTGATAAGTTCAATAATCCTGAAAATTTCTTTCACAAGGGCGGGGCTCAATCCGAGGGACGGTTCATCCAAGAGCATCAATTTAGGCCGGGCCATCAGCCCTCTACCCATGACCAGCATCTGCCTTTCGCCTCCGGACAGGTAACCGCTGACCCTGTGCCGCATGCGGGCTAAGATGGGGAAATACTGATACACGTCTTCCATATCCCTTTTGATCGTATCCGTGTCATTTCTTGAATATGCCCCAACCTTAATATTTTCCTCCACGGTCAGTTGTTCAAAAAGGGGCCTGCCTTCCATTACCTGGACAATACCCATCTTTACAATCTCTTCCGGACTTTTCCGATCGATCTTTGTGCCTTCGAACTCAATAGAGCCGTCGGTCACTTCCCCTAATTCGGTCTTTAAGAGACCGGACATGGCCTTAAGCGCGGTGCTTTTCCCTGCCCCATTGGCCCCCAAAAGGGCCACGATGTTGCCTTCCTCGACAGACAGCGAGACCCCTTTAAGAACCAGAATTACATCACTGTAGATAACTTCAATGTTGTTTAGAGTTAACATTCCTATTTTTTCTTCTTTGGCGGAGGAACGATCTTCAGGGTTGAGGTGGCAACCCTGTCTGAAAACAGACCCGTGGCATTGATCGTATACACACCGGGCGGTATTGGTTTTGCCTCTTTGAAATTGGGTCTAAGGAGCGGTGTCCAGCCCACCTGAAAAAACCAGTTCAGGGTTGCTGTAGGCTTCATGACAGCGTCAAAATTCCCTTTCTCATCAGCGGTTGCGACAGCGATTCCAACATCCTCTCCCTCATTTATCCCTTTCATCTTAAGGCCCGGCGGAAGGACCATTTCCACAGAAATCATCTCTTTGGGCTCGAATCCTGTACCTTTAAAGGCCACGGGCTTTTTGATCAGGGCAGGTGAAAGAAATATCTCGGCAGGAATAACATCCAACGTTGCCTTTGGCCCTGTTAATGATTTCAGTGTCTCGCATGACATTGCCCCTAACACCAGTCCCGGGATGATAACACACAGCATTATTATCTTGGAAATTCTCATTTTTTGCCTCCTTTCGATATATTAAAATTTGTGAAGGCTTACCCCATCAGGTGCCTTTCGCCAGCCGGTAATGGGAACAATCTTGCCATCTTTTACCCGGTAAATTTTAACTTCCAGGCTGCCTCTTCTCGAGGTTTGAGAATAGGCACATGGGCCCTGAATGCCATGCTTGTCTAACCCGCCAAGCTTTTGATATGCCCTGTACATGTCGTCTGCCTTGAGCTTTTCGTAGCCAACAGCCTTAAGGGCAGTCTTTAAACCAGCCTCACAAGTCATACCCCAGGATACTCCCATGCCGTAGACTTCGTTAAATTTGTCCATGGAACCCCTGTGTTTTTTCCAGAGATCCGTTACGAGTTTGTTCTTCAAGGCATCTTCACCTCGTTCGAAAAAGGAGACAATTGCCGTTCCCTCGAGGGCCTTTGCATGGACACCAATTCCTAACAAAGTAGCACCCCAGTAACCATTCAGGAATTGTATTTTTTTTGTGAGTCCCAGGGCGTGTGCATCTCTGATGACATTGGTGGGAGTGGGCTCAACGCCTCCCGCATAAATGTAGTTTGCGCCCGCCTTTTCTAATCGTGTCAAATACACGTCGTGTTTTAGGGTTCCCGGCGGGAAAAATTCAGGTGGAAGAAATTTAATGCCCAGCGATTCGGCATATTCCTTTCCGCCTCGCAAAGGTTCCCTGCCAAAAGCGCTATCCCAGCTAATAAAGCCCACTATAGGCGCGCCGGATTTTCCTTTGGCCTTCCAATCATCCATGACCCAGTCCATCATAGCGGCGAAGGCATCCTGATAAGCAGGGCCCCAGATGAAGTTTCTTCCAATGTGGGCCTGAAATTCCCCATCGCCGGGGACAATTTGAAGCCTCTTATCCCTTTCAATTAACCTGGCAATGGCTTTTCCTATGGGAGTCCCGATTGAGTTAACAACCAACAATTTTGGGGTTCTTCTATATCGTTTGTAAGCGGACACACCCCTTGCAACATCGTATCTGGTATCGATCCCGATAAATCTTATCTTGACCCCATCAACGCCGCCTTTTGAATTAATCTCCTTGATATAATCCTCAAGACCCATATCAGCAGGAACATTAAGGCCGGCAATAGGCCCTGTGTAGTCTGCCAGGCTCAGGTAGGCGATCTCTTTGTCCTTGGCAAAAGAGGACGAACTCAAGCCAACCACGCTCAGGCAGACAGCTAAAATGATAGAAAGAAAAATTGCACTCCATTTTCCCATGGTAACCCCCTTTCTTGTTGTTAAGGTTTGAGTTAAAAACATTGCCTGCGATTCTTTTATCACCACCTTTCTTTATTAGTCTCTAATGCGCAAACGGATAAAGCCTGTACGAGGCCTTAAATATCTCCCAGCGATGTGCCAGGCCTCTCGGTTCAAAGATCAGGAATATAATGAGCGCCAGACCGAAGGCGCTGAGCCCGAGAGCGGCTGCAGGCGACGTCCCTAACCAGGGAACGGCCTTGGCAAGGACAGGTGATGCGAACATGACAAGCTCGTTAAGGATACGAATGAAAAGAACACCAAAAAATACGCCCGGAATACTCCCCATACCTCCAATAATCAGCATGCCTATATATTCGAGCGCATGGAAAAGTGTAAATTGTTCGGTGTTGACCACCGTGATCAGGTGGCCCCAAAGAGAACCGGCAATGCCTGCATAAAAACAGGAAATAAAAAATGCAAGCAGCTTGTAATAATACAGGTTGACTCCCATCACTTCACCTGCAAGGTCATTATCCCGTATGGCCACAAATGCCCTGCCTGCTTTGCTCCTTACCAAATTTCTGGCAGCATAGGTCATGATAACCATGACAGTCATGATAATATAGAACATCCTCTCATCCGTGTCGAATTCAAAACCACCTAAACTTGGCGGCGGCGGGAACAGGCCTTTGAATGAACCGGTTATCTCCATGTGTAGGATAAGCCAGATAACCACGAAGTGGATGGCAATGGTTGCCATGGCAAGATACATCCCCTTGATTCTCAAGGAGGGAGCGCCACCGATGATACCCACTGCCCCGGCCATGATACCTGACAGTGGCAGGGCAATCCAGAATGAGAACCCGAATTTTATCGTTAGTATTGCTGAGGTATAGGCTCCAATGGCCATGAATGCAGCCTGGCCAAAGGATATCTGTCCACAGTAGCCGCTTACGATCTGGAGACCGAGGCCAACGATCACGCTGATTGCCAGGTAATTCATAAAGCTGATTATGTAGTAGGACCCGAACAGCGGGAAAAAGAAAAGGAGGATCAGAGCGGATATGAGGATTACCCAATGCTGCCATGTCCTGATAATAGCTAAATCCAGGGCATAACTTTTATCAAACACTCCACAAGGTCTCATTTCCTATATCCTTTCAATCCTGACAAGCCCGAACAGACCGTAAGGTTTGATTAGTAACACAAGAAGAAGAACAACATAGCCAACAACGTCTTTAACCCCGCCACCCACAATTGGATCAAGATAGGCGGCCCCCACATTTTCAACGACACCCAATAGAAGCCCTACTACAAGCGCTCCTAACAGTGAATCGAGCCCACCGCAGATGGCCACTATCAGGCCGTTAATCCCGATATATGGGAGCATGTAGTATATGTCCATCACATTTGCCGTGGCGATTCCTGCAATTGCTGCAACAACGGCAGAGAGGATCCAGATGTACGAAAATATATTCCTGACAGTGATACCCGTACTCTGGGCCAGACGATGATCCTCTGCCGTGGCCCTCATACCCAGCCCAAGCTTGGTATATTTAAAAATAAGGGAAACCGCGGCAAACAACAATATTGCCACGAAAAAGCTTATAAGCTGGTTGATTGGAATGGATAGGCCGGAAATATCAAGATTACCTTCAGGTAAAAAGGTAGGCAAGGCCCTGGTTTGCCCTTTAAGGTAAAGGACAAAAACACCCTCAAGGGCAATAAAGATAGCAAATGTCATCAAGAACGCAGCGATCAGAGGCTGGCCGATAAGAGGCCGAAGGGTCAGTCTTTCAATTAAAAGGCCGATCAAGGCCGTAAGAAAAAATGCCGGGATAAGGCCCATCCAGAAGGGAAGCCCCAGCCCTCCTAAGAAAAGCCAGAAAAAGAGTGCCCCAAAGGCTACTAACTGCCCGTGGGCCAAACTGACCACATGGGTAGCTTTGTAAACCAGGACAATGGAAGCAGCCACTAAGGCATAAAGGCTGCCGATCATCAGGCCTGTTATAGCTTGTTGAAGAAATCCGGTCATGTTTTCTCCCTAAACCATACACATATAGAAAAATATTTTGGAGTTATTATTTCCTTCATTATATAAACCATATGGCATGCGGTACGACTGATACTTGAAAGCTATATTTCATTCACATGGATCGAGGTCTCAATCGTGCCTGTTCTTCCGTCTCTGTAAGTCACACTGGCCTCAACCTTGTATGTATCCTTATCACCATAAAGGGCATCAATAAGATCCTTGTACCTGTCTTCAACAAATGTTCTTCTAAGTTTTCTTGTTCTGGTCAGTTCCTCTTCATCTGCATCAAATTCCTTGTGCAGATTTACAAATTTTCTTGTCCGGGTCCATTTCGGCAAGGTTTTATTAACCTTGATGATCTCTTTTTTTATCAGATCAATGACCTCTGTCTTCTGAGACAGATCAGTAAAGGTGGTATAGGCAACATGATGGGCCTCGGCAAACCTGCCCACATTATCGAGGTCAATGTTGATGAGGGCCGTGACATATTCATTGTCAGGCCCACCAATGATCAGGGCATCTTTGATATAGGGGCTGAACCTGAGCCTTACCTCTGAATACTGGGGGGAAAATTTCTTCCCGCCTGCCAGTTCCTTGAGGTCTTCCATCCTGTCAATTACAATGAGATGACCATCCTCGTTCAGATGGCCAAAATCGCCAGTGCAAAACCAGCCATCTCTTATTTTTTCTTCTGTTGCCTCGGGATTCTTGTAATAGCCGGAGTAGGGATATTTGTTTTTAATAAGGATTTCCCCTTCATCAGAGAGCTTAACCTCCACCCAGGGAACGGGCGGGCCTGATGTGTCAGACCTGATGTCTCCTTTTCTGGGCATGCTTATGACCCCCTGCTCCGTGCTACCATAGAACAGGCGGACATCTATCCCAAGGGCCTTAAAATACCTGATGATGTCAGGACTAACGGCTGCACCGGCAGAATAAACAGCATCTAAATTGGAAAGGCCTAATCTATCGTTGAGTTGTCTAAAGACTGCATGATAAGCAAGAAAGTATATAATCCTCCAGGGCAAATTTATCCTTTTTTGCCCACCCTTCATATCGGCGACCTTAAGTCCTATGGGTAGAGTGATCCGGTATATCATTCGTCTGAGGAAGGTCGAATCTATCATCTTTGCCTGGACCATCCTGTTCAAGTTTTCCCACAGTCGAGCGCCGAAAAAAAGGATAGCCGGCCCGATTTCTCTGATGTTCTCCTGTACGGTTTCTGGTTCTTCCGGGAAATTTACGACCATACTTGCCAGGATACTGCCCGCAACACCTATCCCCTGCTCAGTAATCCAGGCAGGTGGAATAAAAGACAAATATTCATAGTTTTTCCCGAACCATCCATCTAATTCGCCCCATTCCCTGACAGAATCTACCAACCATTTCTGACTCAGCATACCCCCTTTAGGGAGGCCTGTCGTTCCTGAGGTATAGCAAAATGTGGCAATATCGTCTCCACTACCCTGATCGACCATCTCGTCATAAAGCTGTGGGTGTTGTTTTTCGTAATCCTTTCCTAACTCTATGACTGCATCAAAAGAGAGGAGGATAGGATCCTTATAGGTCCATAATCCCTTTGGATCCCAGTAAATGACCTTTTTGATCTTGGGGACATCGCTCTTTACTTCAAGAAACTTATCCACCTGTTCCTGGTCATGAACAACAGCAAAGGTAGAATCTGAATGCTCTGCATAGTATTTGACTTCACTGGGCAGGCAGTCTGTAAATATGCCTACTGCCGCCCCCCCGGCAGACTGGACGGCAAGCTCTGCCCAGAACCATTCCGGCTTATTTTCACCCAGGATTGAGACCTTGTCCCCTCTATTAAGCCCAAGACTAACAAGCCCGAGGCAGAAATGCTTCACCTTAAGGTAATAGTCTTCCCATGTATACTCCTGCCATATCCCCCTGTCTTTGACCCTCATGGCCACAACCCGGGAACCATATTTTTTATAATTTTCTCTCAATGCCTGAGGTAATGTCTCAGGAGACATGGCATCTTGCTCCGATCTGCTGGTTTTATTCCTCACCCAGATATGCCTTTAAGACCCGTTCATCATTTTTTATGTCTTCGGGCTGGCCCTCGGCAATTTTTATTCCAAAGTCAAGCACTGCTATCCTGTGGGTTATATCCATGACTACATCCATATCGTGTTCAATAAGGACAATCGGTATTTTTTTGAGTTCAAAAATATCAAGGACAAATCTGGCCATGTCTTCCTTTTCCTCGACATTCATACCGGCCATGGGTTCATCTAATAGAAGAACGGCAGGGTCCATACACAGGGCCCTGGCCAGATCCACCTTTTTTCTTTCACCGTAGGGAAGTGAGCCCACAACCTTTTTTCTGATGGATTTCATCTCCAGAAGATCAATGATCTCCTCAATCTCCTCGCGATGGGCAATCTCTTCTTGCCGTGTGGGACCAAAAAAAAGACACCCGGACAACGCACCGCGCTTCATATGGATGTGCCTTGCAGCCATCAAATTATCTAATGCGCTGAGGCCAGAAAAAAGCTCTATGTTTTGGAATGTCCTTGCAATGCCTAATGCGGCGATTTTATGGGGCTTGAGACGTGTCAGATCTTTACCACGATAAAGGATTTCTCCCTGATAGGGATGATAGAACCCGTTGATACAATTGAAAAAAGAGGTCTTCCCTGCGCCATTAGGCCCGATGATGGCAAGTATTTCACCTGCTCTTATCTCAAGACTCACGTCGTTCAGGGCCTGAAGTCCTCCAAATCTGAGGGAGAGGCTATCAATGCTTATTGCAACTTTATTTTTGTTTTGAGTCATCAAAAAACCCGTTATGCTGCCTTTATACCCCAGCTACATATATCACAGACCTCGTTGAATGGGTAAGTTATTATTATTTGAATTCATATTGTTTACCTGAAAATCGGACATTTGATATGGTTAAAGCTATAATATGTTGGTTTAATCCCGCCAAGCGGGACTTATTTTCCAACTCAACGATTCAACTATTTGATGATCTCTGTATCAATAGCAAGACCCAGAATTTGCTTGAGGATAAAAGATATTTATGAAAATTATGGGAGCAAAGTCAAGAAAAACTGATAGCAATTTATTCAGCGAGGTCGCCGCGAAAGAAGGCCTCATCCCGTGTATTACTATCACATGAAAACAATAACTTAACCGGAAATTACTGACTTCGGAGACAAATCAATTTCCGAATTAGAGCAAGAATCTAATATCTCCGAAGCAATTACCATCAGTTAGCATCAAACATCGGTCTGTTTGAGGCATAACTGTATATTCCAATCCTAAATTATCGAACCAGCACTCAAGCCGATAAATCACTCCGCATCTGTATTGATCGATTACCCCTATTCTTTTCATTCCTTTATACGCAAAACACTGGTTTTTTTCAAATTCCCAATGTAATGTATTGTCAGCCTGAAAATTCATAGTAATGTTCATGAAATCAGGTATGAAGAGATTAGAAGCCTTAGAGAAAAAGTCTTTAAACTCCTCAAACGTCGCAATTCTCTCCTTTTCTATGCCAAGAGCATCCTTAATTCTTGCAATCTCGATCGGCGCCAACGACCTTATTGCTGCCTTATTCATTTCATTTGCTTTCTCAATGCCGAATTCCTTCAAACAATGAAAAAACCACATGCCATCATGGGTCATCCAGCATCTATTAAGGAGATCAATTATGTTTTCTTTTGTAAGACTATCGAGTGGATTCGTTTTATCTCCCCTTAGTTATTCGTAAATCTTTTCCTCCAAATCAAAGGCCCCCAGGGCATCGGACTCAAAGTCTCGTGTAAGATGCGCTTCCTTCATCTGAAAGTATTCTCGGTACCACTCGTGGGCAATGATCATAGACATAATCTCGTTGGTGCCGGTCCAAATCGTGGCAAGGCGCAGGTCCCGTGAGATCCT